>NZ_JBHUSB010000001.1:0-64993 GCF_042673905.1 Arthrobacter sp. NPDC057009 | reverse complement strand
CATCATGTTCGCCCCATCAAAAACAATTTTTTGTGCATCCAAACCCCCACTGCCCCACCCCCCCAACCCCCCACACCCCCCCCCGCCCCCCCCCCGGGGGGGGGGGGCCCCCCCGTCGACTGTTCCCTGGCCGGGCTTACGGGGCCAGGGTGCGCGGGACTAGGACTCGCCTCCGGCGTTGCCCGTGGTGCCGGCGTTCACGTTGAGCAGGCGGTACTTCTCGATCGCCTGCGCCGGTGCGTTCCCGTCAACCTCATCCTTGGCTGCCAGCAGTTGGAGGGTCTTCACGACGATGGAGTGGGTGTCGTTTTTGAAGTAGCGGCGGGCGGCGGCGCGGGTGTCGGAGAAGCCGAAGCCGTCGGCGCCGAGGGTGGCGAACTCGTTCGGGATGAACTGGCGGATCTGGTCCGGGACGGCCTTCATGTAGTCGGAGACTGCGACGACGGGTCCCTGGGCTCCGGCGAGCTGGCGGGTGACGAAGGGTTCGCGGGTGTCCTTGCCGGGGTTGAGGAAGGCTTCCTCTTCGGCGGCGAGGCCGTCGCGGCGCAGTTCGTTCCAGGAGGTGACGGACCAGACGTCGGCGGAGACGCCCCAGTCTTCGGCGAGGATCCGCTGGGCTTCGAGGGCCCAGGGGACGGAGACGCCGGAGGCCAGGATCTGGCTCTTGGGTCCTTCGGCGGGGGAGTCCGCGAGCTTGTAGATGCCCTTGAGGACGCCTTCGACGTCGAGGTTCTCCGGTTCGGCGGGCTGGACGATGGGCTCGTTGTAGACCGTGAGGTAGTACATCAGGTTACGGTCGGTCGAATCGTGCCCGTACATCCGTTCCAGGCCGTCGCGGACGATGTGGCCCATTTCGTAGCCGTAGGCGGGGTCGTAGGTGACCACGGCGGGGTTGGTGGAGGCGAGCAGGGGGGAGTGTCCGTCGGCGTGCTGGAGTCCTTCGCCGGTGAGGGTGGTCCGTCCTGCGGTGGCGCCGATGATGAAGCCTCGGGTCATCTGGTCGGCGGCGGCCCAGAAGGCGTCGCCGGTGCGCTGGAAGCCGAACATGGAGTAGAACACGTAGACCGGGACCAGGGGCACGCCGTGGGTGGCGTAGGCGGTGCCGGCGGCGGTGAAGGCTGCCACGGCGCCGGCTTCGTTGATGCCGGGGTGGATCAGCTGGCCCTGGGCGGATTCCTTGTACGCGAGGACCAGGTCCCGGTCCACGGACAGGTAGTTCTGGCCCTTGGGGTTGTAGATCTTCGCCGTCGGGAAGAACGCATCCATACCGAACGTGCGGGCCTCATCCGGGATGATCGGCGCGATGTGCTTGCCGAAGTTCTTATCCCGCATCAGGTCCTTGAGCAGACGGACGAAGGCCATGGTGGTGGCGGCCTGCTGCTTGCCCGAACCGCGCTTGGCGACCTCGTAGGACTTCGCCTCGGGCAGCTCGATGTCCGAGTGCTTCGAGCGGCGTTCCGGAACCGAACCGCCCAGGGCCGCGCGGCGCTCCAGCAGGTACTTGATTTCCGGCGCATCGGTGCCCGGGTGGTAGTACGGAGGGCGGTACGGGTCCTTCTCCAGCTGCTCATCCGAGACCGGGATCCGCAGGTGGTCGCGGAACTTCTTCAGGTCGTCGAGGGTGAGTTTTTTCATCTGGTGGGTGGCGTTGCGGCCTTCGAAGTGCGGGCCGAGGCCGTAGCCCTTGACCGTTTTGGCCAGGATGACGGTGGGTTTGCCCTTGAATTCGGTGGCTGCCTTGTACGCGGCGTAGACCTTGCGGTAGTCGTGGCCGCCGCGCTTGAGGTTCCAGATCTCGTCGTCGGAGAGGTCCGCGACCAGGTCCTTGGTCTGCGGGGTTTTGCCGAAGAAGTGTTCGCGGACGAACCCGCCGGATTCGGCCTTGTAGGTCTGGTAGTCCCCGTCGGGGGTTTCGTTCATGATCTTCACCAGCGACCCGTCGGTGTCGCGGGTGAGCAGGTCATCCCATTCCCGGCCCCAGACGACCTTGATCACGTTCCAGCCGGCGCCGCGGAAGAACGCCTCGAGTTCCTGCATGATCTTGCCGTTGCCGCGCACCGGCCCGTCCAGGCGCTGGAGGTTGCAGTTGATCACGAAGTTCAGGTTGTCCAGGTTCTCGTTCGCGGCGAGCTGGAGCAGGCCGCGGGATTCGGGCTCGTCCATTTCGCCGTCGCCCAGGAACGCCCAGACCTGCTGGTCGGAGGTGTCTTTCAGGCCCCGGTTGTGCAGGTAGCGGTTGTTCTGGGCCTGGTAGATCGCGTTCATCGGGCCGATGCCCATCGACACGGTCGGGAATTCCCAGAAGTTCGGCATCAGCCGCGGGTGCGGGTAGGAGGAGAGGGCGTGGCCTTCCTTGGACTTTTCCTGCCGGAACCCGTCCAGGTCCTCCTCGGAGAGGCGGCCTTCCATGAACGCCCGGGCGTACATGCCCGGGGACGCGTGGCCCTGGAAGAACACCTGGTCCCCGCCGCCGGGGGCGTCCTTGCCGCGGAAGAAGTGGTTGAAGCCGACCTCGTACAGGGTCGCAGCTCCCGCGTAGGTGGAGATGTGCCCGCCGACCCCGATCTCGGGCCGCTGCGCCCGGTGCACCATGACCGCGGCGTTCCAGCGCATGTACGCCCGGTACCGGCGCTCGTACTCCTCGTTGCCCGGGAACTGCGCTTCCTGGTCCACCGGGATCGTGTTCACGTAATCGGTGGTGGTCACCATCGGAACCCCGACGCTTTGCGCGCCGGCACGCTGCAGGAGACTGCGCATGATGTATTGGGCACGCTCCGTGCCCTGTTCCCTGATCAGCGCATCCAGGGACTCAACCCACTCGGCGGTCTCTTCCGGATCACGATCAGGCAGCTGGTTAGTCAACCCGCTGAGGATATGGGAGGTATCTTCTCCTGCAGCCACGTCCAACCTCTCTTTGCGCGCATTCATCGGCGCAGTCAGGTCCGGCAGGGTAGCTGCCCGGCGTGAACGCGTCGTGTGCGTCATATCGGTTACAACAGCCCGGTCATGTGCGCCGGGCAGGGTTCTATCTCGTGTGTATGACTGCCTATTAGTCCGGGGCGGTCGCCCCTTTAGGCATAGTTGTCAACAGTCACTGTAGCTCTGACAGACTGCGGATGCGTAGCCGCGCTTGAACCCCCTGCCCTATTTGACCGTCATACTTGTTGTGTGACGCACAATAAGCCGCACCGCGGCGCACGTAGCTTGAAGCACACGCCCAAAGGGTGTTGGCTTGGAGTAATCGAAATCACTATGCACAGGAGGAACACGTGAGCGAGGCCGACGCCGCCACTTCGGTTAATGTGGCGGAAAAATTAGGTTTCAAGGACGGGGATCTGATTCAGGAGTTCGGTTACGACGATGACGTCGACTTCGACTTGCGTGATGACATAGAGGACCTGACGGGGTCAGAGCTGCTGGATGAGGATGATCACGACGTCGTGGACGCCGTGATCTTTTGGTGGCGCGACGGCGACGGCGACCTCGTGGACACGCTGGTCGACTCGCTGACCACCCTCACCGAGGGCGGTGTGGTGTGGGTCCTCACGCCCAAGTCCGGCCGTCCCGGATATGTTTCGCCCTCCGATATCCAGGACGCAGCACCCACCGCGGGGCTGCACTGCACCACGTCCGCGGGTGTTTCCAAGGACTGGAGCGCCACGCGCCTTGTCACCAGGAAGAACAAGTGACCGGCCACGCGGCCGTCGCCTCAGCAGACCTGGCCGGGGTGCCCGCGGTGGGGGAACAGGCGCCGGACTTCACGCTGGTTAACCAGTTCGGCGAGCCCGTGCGGCTTGCCGACTTCCGCGGACGCAATGTGGTGGTCGTTTTCTACCCGTTTGCCTTCTCCGGTATCTGCACCGGCGAACTGTGTGAGATCAGGGACAACCTCGCCGTCTTCGAACATGCCGACGCCGAGGTGCTCGCGGTCTCGGTGGACAGCAAGTTTTCACTCCGGGCTTACGCCGAGCAGGAAGGCTACGGCTTCAGCCTGTTGGCCGACTTCTGGCCGCACGGCGCCGTCGCCGAAAAATACGGCGTGTTCGACCCCGAAACCGGTATGGCACGCCGGGGTACCTTCATCATCGACGCCGACGGAACGGTCCGTTACGTGGTTGTGAATCCCCGAGGCCAGGCCCGCGACCTCGCCGAATACCGCCGCATCCTGGCGGAACTGGCCCAGGCCTAGGCGTCCGGGCCAGCCCATGGACAAGCGGCGGACCGGCATCGGCTTGACAGGGTTCGCCAGTCTGCCGCCCGTCCCGGCCATCGAGTCGGAGGCCGGCGACCTCGAGGTGCTGGCCGGGATCCGCGACGTGTTGGCCGGGCTGCCGCTGGCCCTTCTGACCGGGGCGGGGCTCAGCACCGACTCGGGCATCCCGGACTACCGCGGGCCGGATTCGCCCCCTCGCTCACCGATGACCTACCAGGAATTTGTCGCTGATGCGGCCAACCGGCAGCGTTACTGGGCGCGCAACCATATCGGCTGGTCCCACCTGAGGCGGGCAAGCCCCAATGCCGGCCATGCCGCCGTCGCAGTGCTCGAACAGCGCGGTCTCCTGACCGGACTGATCACGCAGAACGTGGACCGCCTCCACGAGGACGCCGGGAGTGTTAACGTCGTGGACCTGCACGGACGCTTCGACCAGGTGATTTGCCTGGAGTGCCGGCGAACGTACTCGCGGCAGCTGCTCGCCAGGGTTTTGGAAGAGCTGAATCCGGACTTTCTTGATGATGCGATGAATTCCGGCCTCGTTGAAATGGCGCCTGACGCGGATGCCACAGTCGAGGACCTGCGGCTGATCCGGAGCTTCGTGGTGGCGCGCTGCCCCGCGTGCAGCGGTGTCCTGAAGCCGGACTTTGTGTACTTTGGCGAAAACGTCCCCAAGGACCGGGTTGAGCGCGCCTACACAATGGTGGATGACGCCGGGGCCCTGCTTGTTGCCGGTTCCTCACTGAGCGTGATGAGCGGACTGCGGTTTGTCCGTCACGCCGCCAAGCAAGGCAAACCCGTTGTGATCATCAACCGTGGGCAGACGCGCGGTGACGACCTCGCCACCATCAAGCTCGAGGCCGGTGTCAGCGAGTCCCTTGCCTGGCTCGCAGAAGAATTGCCGGCGCTTTCCGCGGGCTCGCCCGATTAGCGTTTGAGGGCACTGTTCGGGTAGAGTCTATGTTCGTTGGTTCAAGCGCTTCGGCGCGAAAAGCCGTTTTTTGGGTCTTTAGCTCAGCTGGTAGAGCGCCACGTTTACACCGTGGATGTCATCGGTTCGATCCCGGTAGGACCCACCTTGAAAACTCCGTTTGACCAGGTCTTAGCACTGGTCAGGCGGGGTTTTTTGTTTCCCTCGGATGCTCCGGCCAGTGGCTGTTCCCGGCTGGCCCTTTCCGGAGAACCCGGCCGCTTCCGAAAATGTCTGAGCCTGCCCGTAGCCTGCCGGCATGGAACACGTACTTGTAAAGACTGCTGCCGACGGGCAGCCTGGCGCTGTTATCCGGGGCGGCCAGGAGTGGACGGTGGGCGCGGAACCGCTGCGGTGGTTTGAACGCGTCAGCTGGTGGGAAGCGGAGCGCCGTATGCCGCTGGGACTGAGCCGTGTTGACGTCGAAGTGTGGCGGCTGCAGGCCCGGCTGGGGCGCAACGCCGGATCGGCGCTGACCACGATGGAGATCATCCGCGACGGACTCGGCGGCGGGTGGCGGCTGCGCAGCGCCGTGGCGGACGCGGCCTGAAGGCCCGAAAGAACGAAAAACGGATAGGTCCGAAAATTGGATAAGCCTTCCACCGCGACTATTGGGGGATGCCGCGGTGGAAGGCTTGAAATTGAATATACCGTGAACCTTCGGAAACAGGAAACCGTTAAATTGCGGCCCCCCGACACGGTGGTTTCCGCCTTCCAGCGCACAGCGGTGGCGTCCGTATGCCTATATCCACGGCAAACCAACCAGTATGATGGTAGGTGTTCAGTTGACTGGACGCTTTTGGCATCGGCGCCGGGTTTCGTGCGCGGTGCAACCCGACGACCCCGCTGACTGAGCGCGTATCGAAAAGGAGAATCATGGCCGATTCCCGCACCCCCAAAGCCAACGACGGGCTGGGCAGCGCGTCCCCGGCGCCGGCCGTCACACGCGCCGCCGCAGTGCTGGAGTCGCTCGCAGCGTCCGCCACGGGCCGACTGACCCTCAGCGACCTCGCCCGGGACCTCGGGATCCCCAAATCCTCCACCTCGAATCTCCTGCTGGCCCTTGAGGAGGCGAGGCTTATCAGCAGGCAGGGCGCCGAGTACACGTTGGGACGCAAGCTCGTTGAGTTGGGCGCCGCCTACCTGAGCCGGCTTGACGAGGTGCAGGAGTTCTACCGATTCTGCGAGCAGGCACCCACACTGTCCGGCGAGACGGTACGCATCGCCATGCTGGACGGCGCCAACGTCATCTACCTGGCACGTTATGAGGGCCATCCGGCCGTCCGCCTGACCTCCAACATCGGCGACAAGATGCCGGTCTCCCTGTGTGCCGTGGGCAAGGCCCTGATCGCAAGGCTCCACGACCACGACATCGACGCGATGTTCGCGGACGATGCGGAACTTCCCGTGCTGACTCCCAAGTCACTGCGCACGGGAGCGGAGTTGAAAGCGCAACTGCAGCAGATCCGCGAGCAGGGCTATGCATTCGAGGACGAGGAATCCACCACAGGCGTGGTGTGCCTGGCCGTGACTGTGCCCACCCACGGAGCACACGGCCCCAGCCTTGGCCTGTCCGTGACTGCCTTGAAGGCTACCTACTCCCAGGAGCAGGGCGCCCAGATGGTCAAGGAGCTCAATGAATTGGCGAGGTCCCTCGGAAACCCCATGGGCTAGGCGCATGCCGGCCTATTGGCTAGTCGTTCATCATGTTGTACGCTGTTCAACATAGTGATCGACGCAATAGTGTTGTCACTACCCACCAGGCCAACGGGGGCCTGGTGTCTTTGAGGGAGTGCTAGTGACAACTCGTACTGATTCACCGCTGGCTGAGGCGGACGGCGCCGTCGTCGAACCGGAACAGCTGCGGAGGGCAACGCTTGCCAGCTCCGTGGGCTCCGCTTTGGAGTACTACGACTTTTACATCTACGGCCTGGCATCGGCCCTCATCTTCGGGCCGCTGTTCTTCAAGCCGCTGGGCGATGAGGGCGCGCTGATCGCATCATTCGCCACCTACGGCGTAGGCTTCGCTGCCCGCCCCTTCGGCGGCATCGTCTTTGGCTACATCGGAGACCGCTTCGGCCGGAAAATGGTGCTGATCCTGACCATCGGCCTGATGGGAGCCGCAAGCTTCGCGATCGGCCTGCTGCCGACCTTTGAACAGGCGGGCATGGTCGGCGCAATACTCCTGGTGGTCCTCCGGATCCTCCAGGGACTTGGAGCCGGCGCGGAGCAGGCCGGCGCTACCACGCTGATCTCGGAAGTGGCCCCACGCCGCCGTCGTGGTTTCTTTGCCTCGCTGCCGTTCGTGGGCATCCAGCTGGGCACCCTCCTGGGTGCCGGCACCTTCGCCCTTATTGCGACCGCCGACAAGGCTGTCCTCGAGAGCTGGCTCTGGCGGGTGCCTTTCCTGGCCAGCGTGGTCCTCATCGTCATCGCGGTCTTCATCCGCCTGCGGCTCAAGGAAACCCCGGTCTTCCAGGAGCTGGAGAAGCACAAGAACGTCGTGAAAAACCCCGTGGGCCAGCTTTGGAAGCATTCCAAGAAGAACGTCCTGGTGGGCATCGGCCTGCGGATGGGTGAGAACGGAAACTCATCCATTTACTCCGCACTGCTGGTGGCGTTCCTTGCAGCCCCGGCAGGCGTCTTTCCCGGCGACAAGTTCATCGGTCCCGTCGGCCTCCTGATCGCCGCGGCTTTCGCCGCCCTCATGGTAGTCACCTTCGGTGCCTTGTCCGACCGCTTTGGCCGCGTCCCGGTCTACCGCTATGGCGCCCTGTTCCAGGCCGTTATCGCCTTCCCGGCCTTCTACCTCGTGACTCTGGGCAACGTCACGCTGGTCTGGGTGGTCATGGTGGTGGGCATCGCCCTTGGCGTGCAGTCCATGCTGGGTCCGCAGTGCCCGCTGCTGCCCGAACTGTTCGGTTCCCAGTACCGTTTCACCGGTGTTGCCATGGCCCGGGAACTCTCTGCTGTACTGGCCGGCGGCCTGGTTCCGCTGGTGGGAGCGGCCCTGCTGGCAGCCACCGGCTACTCCTGGCTGGTCCTGGCGCTCTACTCCCTGATCCTTGCCCTGATCTCCTTCGTGAGCACCTTCTTCACGCCGGAAACCGTTGGCCGCGACCTTGTTGCCATCGAGGACGCCCGCTAGGACGGCGCACAGCCGGAAACCACGCACCGCGAACGTACAGCTGTGGCCCCAGTTCCCAAGCGGAATGGGGCCACAGCTGTACGTTCGCGCTCGGGATTGGGGCCACAAATGTACGTTCGCGCTGGGACAACAACTCAGGCGTGGGGGAGGGCGCAAAAGGAGAGCCGGGCAACCTTGGGGCTGCCCGGCTCTCCGTGCTTCCGCCGCAGGAGCCCTGCGGCAGGCGGTCTGGCTGGAGGGTTTAGTAGAAGTGGACCGTATCCACGAGGTGGGGGAGTTCGCCGCCGTCGAGGAACGTCCTGAGGTTGCTGCAGAAGCGCTCTGCGATCAGGCGGTTCTCGGCCGCGCTGAGCGCCGAGGTGTGCGGCGACACCATCACACGCGGGTGGTTCCAGAGGGGGCTGTCCTGCGGCAGCGGTTCGACGGCGAACACGTCCAGGCAGGCGTAGGACACCTGGCCGTTCTCCAGCGCCTCGAGCAGTGCGTCCTCATCCACCACCGTTCCGCGGCCCACATTCACGAACACGGTGCCGGGCTTCATCGCGGCGAAGACCTCGCGGTTGAAAAGCTTCTCCGTGTAGGGGGTGCCCGGGAGGGTGTTCACGACGGCGTCTGCCGAGGAGAGCAGGCCGGCCAGTCCGCTGTTGTCCGCCACTTCCTCGATGCCGTCGATCGGCTCCACGGTACGTTTGGTCCCGCTGACCCTCATGCCGAGGGCGCGGGCGATGCGGGCAGTTTCCAGCCCGATTTCGCCGAGCCCCGTGATCACCAGCGAGGACCCGTTGACCAGCCTGGTGGGTGTGCGGAGCTCCGGCCACGCCTTGGCGGCCTGGTCCTGTGCGAGTTCCGCGGTGCGCTTGAACCCGTTGAGGATGCCCATCACCGCAAACTCCGCGAGGGGCAGGGCGTGCACACCGGCAGAGGTGGTCACCTTGAACTTGTTCAGTGTCGCGGCATCGAGGCCGGAGGCCTTGACTGCGCCGCCGGCCCCTGCCGCCATGGCGTGGATCCATTGCAGGCGCGGGTTTTCCTTCGCGATCCGCGCCAGGCCTGAGGGGCTTTCGTTCGGAAAGCCGTACAGCACGTCGGCCTTGCCCAGCATCTCCCAGTAGCGGTCCTCCTGCTCCGGAGTGCGCTTGAAGTCCGGGTCGCCGGCGTGGTCTGCGGGGAACCGCTCTGGCGGCAGCAGGTCGGGTTCGTAGAGAACGGTTACGGAGGGATCTACGGCGCGGATGCGTTCCACGAACTCGGCTTCGAGCGGGACGGCGATCGCGACGGTGGTTTCAGTCGTCATGATGTTCATCATACTGAATAGGGGCTAGAATACTGAACAGATTTTCGGATATAGACCAGACGTTGCCACGACGAAGTGAGGGTTCGCTGCACATGGAGATACAGAGGGCTGGCTTTGTGGGCCTGGGGCTGATGGGGGCGCCGATGGCGGTGAACCTGGTGCAGAAGGGCTGGACAGTTACGGCATGGAACCGGTCGCCTGGCGCGCTGGAGGACTTCCGGCGCATCGGCGGATCGGCCGCCGGCGGTGTGGAGCAGCTCAGGGACGAGCCGGTGATCGCCTTCATGCTGCCTGACCTCGCCTACATCGAGGACGCGGCGGTCGGGTTGCTGGCGAGCTGGCAGGCGGCACCGCCGGCGGCCGGCACGGCAGTGGTGGTCATGAGCAGCGTTTCCCCCACTGCGGTCAAGGCTTTCGGGCAAAAGGTCCAGGAGGCCAGTTCGGGCAACGCCGTGGTGCTGGACGCCCCGGTGAGCGGCGGGACGAAGGGAGCCATCGAGGGCACCCTCGCCATCATGGCCGGCGCGGACGATGAGGCCGACTTCCGCCGGCTGCAGCCGTTTTTCGAGGCCATGGGCACTACCGTGCGGCTCCTGGGCCCGCTCGGCGCCGGATCGCTGGCAAAGGCCTGCAACCAGTTGGTGGTGGGAACGACGACGGCGGCGCTCGCCGAAGCTGCCGAGCTCGCCGAGCGTTCGGGCGTCGATGTCGCGGCCCTCTACGAGGTGCTCTCCGGTGGCCTGGCAGGAAGCCGGGTCCTGGAGCAGGTGGGCCCCCGGATTGCCCGGAAGGACTACGCCCCCACGGGCCCGGCCAAGTTCATGCACAAGGATCTGTCCTTCGTCGTGGAGTCGGCGGATGCCGCGGGGAGCGCCGTCCCGATGGCCCGGGCCGGCGTCGAGCTGTATGCCGAACTAAAACGGCAGGGCCTTGGCGACCAGGACCTCGCCGTTGTGCGGCAGACCATTTCCAACCTCAGCAGGACGGGCGCAGTGCGCGCCACAGAAGGGACTCATTCATGACTTCACTTTTTGATTTGACCGGGCGGGTTGCTTTGGTGACGGGTTCGAGCCGGGGGATTGGTAACGCCCTGGCGCGGGGGTTGGCTGACGCGGGCGCGACGGTGGTGTTGAACGGGGTGAATCCGGAGCGGTTGAAGGCTGCCGAGGCCGCGATGGCTGCGGATTATGCACCGGGGCGGGTGCACAGTGTGGCGTTTGATGTCACGGACGACGCCGCAGCCCAGGCGGGGGTGGCGTGGGTCGAGGAGCACGTGGGCGCGTTGGAGGTCCTGGTGAACAATGCCGGGATCCAGCACCGGGTGCCGATGCTGGAGCTGGACGTGGCGGACTGGGAGCGGGTGCTGTCGACGGATCTGACCAGCGCGTTCCTGGTGGGCCGGGCCGCGGCCCGGCACATGGTGTCCCGGGGGCACGGGAAGATCATCAATATCTGTTCGGTGCAGACGGATCTGGCCCGGCCCACGATCGCCCCGTATGTGGCGGCGAAGGGCGGGCTGCGGAACCTGACGCGGGCGATGACCGCGGAGTGGGCGGGTTCGGGGTTGCAGATCAACGCGATCGCGCCGGGGTATATCCATACGGAGATGACGCAGAACCTGGTGGACGATGAGCAGTTCAACGCCTGGATTCTGGGCCGGACCCCGGCTGCGCGGTGGGGCACGGTGCAGGACCTGGCCGGCCCGGCGGTGTGGCTGGCCTCGTCCGGGTCTGATTTCGTGAACGGGCAGACGATCTTTATCGACGGCGGAATGACGGTGGTGGTCTGATGACAACGGCGAACGGTACAACGGCAGCAGAAACAACAGCAGCAGTGGAACCGGCGCTGCCGGCCTCGGGTCCGGCGGTCGTGGCGCACGGCAAGGGGGACCTGCGGATCGATGACCTCCCGGTCACAGCGCCGGGGCCGGGTGAGGCGGTGGTGGAGGTCCTGTACGGGGGGATTTGCGGGTCGGACCTGCATTACTGGCTGCACGGCGCGGCCGGGGAATCGATCCTGAAGGCGCCCCTGGTCCTCGGGCATGAGATCAGCGGCCGGGTCGTCCGGGCCGCGGCGGACGGGACCGGCCCGGCGGCGGGGACGCCGGTAGCGGTGCACCCGGCCACCCCGGGCCCGGGGGACGGGACAGTGCGGTTCCCGGTGGAGCGGCCGAACCTGTCGCCGGGGTGCACGTACCTGGGCTCCGCGGCACGGTTCCCGCACACGGACGGGGCGTTCAGCCGGTACGTGAACCTGCCGGTCCGGATGCTCCGCGCCCTGCCCGAAACCCTGGATCTGCGGACCGCGGCGCTGATCGAACCGGCCAGTGTGGCGTGGCATGCGGTGTCCCGGGCAGGGGACGTGGCCGGCAAAACCGCCCTCGTGATCGGCAGTGGCCCGATCGGCGCGCTGACCGTCGCCGTGCTCAAACGCGCCGGGGCGGCCCGGATCGTCGCGGTCGACATGCACGAGAAGCCGCTGGAGATCGCCACGGCCGTGGGCGCGGACGAGGTCCTGCACGCCGCGGACACCGACAAGATCGCCGGGGTGCAGGCCGACGTCGTGATCGAGTCCTCCGGGAACCACCACGGTCTGGCTTCCGCGATCCAGGGCGCGGGCCGGGGCGGGACCGTGGTCATGGTCGGGCTGCTGCCCACCGGACCCCAGCCGGTCCTGATCTCCCTGGCCATCACCCGCGAACTGGACCTCAAGGGCTCGTTCCGGTTCAACGCCGAAATCGACGAGGTCATCACCGCCCTCGCCGACGGCACCCTGCACATCGGACCGGTCATCACCCACGACTACCCCGTCACCGACGCCCTCGAAGCCTTCGAGACCGCCCGCAACTCCGCCCAATCCGGCAAAGTCCTCCTCAACTTCGGAGGCTGACGGCGCAGGCTCAGCGGCGGCCGCGCCCGCAAAGAGGGCTAAGCGGACTGCGTCCGCCGCTGCAGTGGAACGAATACCCTCGGCTGCTCCACCCACACCGGCTCCATTTCGGAGATGGTGCGGCGCATGATCCGGCTGGACGCCTCGCGGGCCTCCGGTGCCTGACCGTCAAAGATGGCTTTGGCCACGTCCAGGTGCCACTGCAGGGTGAGGTCCCTGGGGCGGTCCGGCATGAGGCCATGCACAGTGCGGCCGGTGAGGGTCTCGGCCACCTGACCCACAAGGTTGGCAAACATCTCGTTGCCCGAGCCGCTGAGCAGCAGCGAGTGGAACTGGATGTCCAGCTCAAGGAAGCGGGGCACGTCGCCGGCCTGCCCGGCGTCGCGCATCGCTAGGGCAACGTCGAGCAGCTCCTGCCGCAGTTCCTGCGGCGCATTCACCGCCGCCAGTTCAGCGGCCACAGGCTCGACGGCGGAGCGGAGTTCCGCGAGGGAACGCAGCTGGGCGCCGCGCCCTTCCCCGGCCAGCCGCCACCGGATCACCAGCGGATCGAACGGGTTCCAGCGGTGCGCCGGCAGGACCTTGATGCCGACGCGTTTCGTGGTCTCCACCAGCCCCAGGGACTGCAGCACGCGGACCGCTTCCCGGATCACCGACCGGGATACCTGCAGTTCGTCCTCCAGCTGCTCCGCCAGCATCACATGTCCTGGCGGAAGGCTGCCGTCGACGATTCTGGTACCCAGGTGCTCGACGGCACGGTGGTGGAGGCTGGTTGACATAGTGGTAAGCATAATCGCGCCGGGAAGCTTTGTTGCCCGCGCCCGGGGGACTGTCGGCCCCGCCACAGCCGCACACCATAGACTCGTTCTGGCGCGGTTTGCGTCCAAGGAGTGGTCACACCCTTTCGCCTTCGACCACGAATATATATGCTTTATTCACGACCTGCTCAATGCAAACACTGAATTGGAGTTTTTGATGTCAGCACAGATCGGTGTCACCGGCCTCGCGGTGATGGGTGCCAACCTGGCGCGTAACCTTGCCCGCAATGGCTTCACGGTTGCCCTGCACAACCGCTCGGTCGGCAAGACCGACGCCCTGCTCGAAAAGCACGGCCACGAGGGCGACTTCGTCCGGACCGAATCCCTCGAGGAACTGGTCAACTCCCTCGAAAAGCCGCGCCGCGTCCTGATCATGGTCAAGGCAGGCGCTCCTGTTGACGCCGTCGTCGACCAGCTGGTTCCGCTGCTGGAAGAGGGCGACATCATCATCGACGCCGGCAACTCGCACTACGAGGACACCCGCCGCCGCGAAGCCGCGCTGGCCGGCAAGGGCCTGCACTTCGTCGGCGTCGGCGTTTCCGGCGGTGAGGAAGGCGCCCTCAACGGCCCGTCGATCATGCCCGGCGGCTCCAAGGAGTCCTACAAGGCCCTCGGCCCGCTGCTGGAGAAGATCTCCGCCAAGGTCGACGGCGAACCCTGCTGCGCCTGGGTTGGCACGGACGGTGCCGGCCACTTTGTGAAGATGGTCCACAACGGCATTGAATACGCTGACATGCAGGTCATCGGCGAAGCCTTCGACCTCCTTCGCTCCGGTGCCGGCATCGAGCCCGCCGAGCAGTCCAAGATCTTTGCTGAATGGAACAAGGGCGACCTGTCCTCCTTCCTGATCGAAATCTCCGCCGAAGTCCTCGGCCACGTGGACGCCAAGACCGGCAAGCCGTTTGTCGACGTCGTGGTGGACGCAGCCGGCCAGAAGGGCACCGGCCGCTGGACGGTCATCTCCGCACTGGAGCTTGGCTCGCCGGTTTCCGGCATCGCCGAATCGGTGTTTGCCCGTGCGCTGTCCTCACAGGCCGAGCAGCGCAAGCTGGGCCAGGAGCTGCTGGCCGGCAACGAGGCAACCGTGGAGATCCCCGAGACCTTCGTCGAGGATGTCCGCCAGGCGCTGTACGCCTCCAAGCTGGTCTCCTACGCGCAGGGCCTGGACATGCTGACGTCCGCTGCCAAGGAATACGGCTGGGACCTCAAGCTGGACGAGATCGCCTCCCTGTGGCGCGCCGGGTGCATCATCCGCGCCGAGCTGCTCAAGGACATCACCAAGGCCTACGCTGCCGACGAAAAGCCGGCCAACCTGCTGTTCGCTCCCGCGTTCACCAAGGCCATCGCCGACGCCCTGCCGGCCTGGCGCCGTGTTGTGGCCGTCGCCGTCCAGCTGGGCATTCCGGTTCCGGTCTTCTCGTCGTCGCTGGCTTACTACGACGGCCTGCGCCGCAAGCGCGTCGCCGCCGCCCTGATCCAGGGCCAGCGCGACCTCTTCGGTGCCCACACCTACGGCCGCGTTGACGCTGAGGGTACGTTCCACACCCTGTGGGGCGAGGACAAGTCCGAGATCGAGGCAGTGGACACCCACTAGCCACACCCGCGGCATAACACAGGAACGGCCGGCCTCCAGGATTTCTCCGGGAGGCCGGCCGTTCGTGTGTCCGTGCTGAAGCGCACCGCCTGCCTGGGGTCCAAACCCCAGGCAGGGGTCAGATCCGGTACTCGATGTAATACTCTGCCGGGTCGACGGCGGGCTTGGTCTCCCGCTGCGCGTCGCGGTGCCGCCAGCTTGCCGGGATGCCCGTGATGATGGATTCGGCCGGTGCGTCCTTGACCACGACGGCGTTCGCCCCCACGGCGCTGTCGTTGCCGATGTTGATCGGTCCCAGGATTTTGGCGCCCGCGCCGATCGTGACGCGGTCCCCGATGGTGGGGTGGCGCTTGACCTTGGCGAGGGAACGGCCGCCGAGCGTGACGCCGTGGTAGATCATGACGTCCTCGCCGATCTCGGCCGTTTCGCCGATGACCACGCCCATGCCGTGGTCAATGAAAAAGCGGCGTCCGATCGTGGCGCCGGGATGGATCTCGATGCCGGTCAGGAAACGCGCCAGCTGCGAAATCAGCCGGGCAGGGAACCGCGTGGACGGGTTTTGCCACAGCTTGTGCGTCAGCCGGTGCGCCCAGATGGCGTGCAGTCCGGAGTAGGCGAAAAAGTTCTCAAAAGAACCTCGAGCCGCCGGGTCGTGTGACCGGGCGGCGTCGAGGTCTTCCTTAAGTCTTGCGAAGAAACCCACAAAGTTCTTTCTACAGGAAACGGAAAGCGGCTGGCTAAGGCCTAGCCCCGGATGTCGTCATAGAGCACGGTGGAGATGTAACGCTCACCGAAGTCGCAAACGACAGCCACAATCAGCTTGCCCGCATTCTCCGGGCGCTTGGCCAGCTCGAGGGCGCCCCAGACGATGGCGCCGGAGGAGATGCCGCCCAGGATGCCTTCCTTGATGCCGAGCTCGCGGGCCACGGCCACGGAGTCCTCCAGCGTGGCGTCCAGGACCTCGTCGTAGACGTTGGTGTCCAGGAGTTCCGGGATGAAGTTGGCCCCGAGGCCCTGGATCTTGTGCGGGCCGGGGGTGCCGCCGTTCAGGATGGGGGAGTCCTTGGGTTCCACGGCAACAATCTGGATGTCCGGGTTGCGCTCCTTCAGGACCTGTCCGACGCCGGTGATGGTGCCGCCGGTGCCGATGCCGGAGACAAAGATGTCGACCTTGCCGTCGGTGTCGGCCCAGACCTCCTCAGCGGTGGTCTTGCGGTGGATCTCCGGGTTGGCTTCGTTGGCGAACTGCTGGGCCCAGATGGAGTTCTCGGTGTTGGCCACGATTTCCTGGGCCTTTTCCACGGCGCCGCGCATGCCTTCGGAACCCGGGGTCAGCACGATCTCGGCACCGAAGGCGCGGAGCATGACGCGGCGCTCGGTGGACATGGTTTCCGGCATGGTCAGGATGACCTTGTAGCCGCGGGCAGCGCCCACCATGGCCAGGGCGATGCCGGTGTTGCCGGAGGTGCCTTCGACGATGGTTCCGCCGGGCTTCAGTGCGCCGGACTTCTCGGCAGCGTCGATGATTGCGACGCCGATGCGGTCCTTGACGCTGTTGGCCGGGTTGTAGAACTCAAGCTTGACCGCAACGGTGGCGTCCAGGCCTTCCGTCAGGCGGTTGAGCTTGACCAGCGGGGTGCCGCCCACCAGCTGTGTTACATCGTCGTAGATCCGTGCCATGTGTACTTGCGCCTATCTCTCAGGAGGGAATACTTTGGTCAGCCTAACTATGGGATCGGCGCCCCTGCTACGCATTAAGCCATGCAGAGTAATATTTCCGCGCCTTGGCCAGCTTCGGGTTGATGATGACCTGGCAATAGCCCTGCTCCGGGAACTTGGCGTAGTAGTTCTGGTGAATGTTCTCCGCCGGATAGAAGACAGGAAGCCGGCTGACCTCGGTCACAATCGGCCGGGACCACAGTGCCTGGTTCCGCTCAATCGCCTCCTCGAAAAGGATTTTTTCCTCGGTGGTCTCATAGAACATGGACGAGCGGTACTGGGTGCCGACGTCGTACCCCTGGCGGTTGAGCGTAGTGGGATCATGCAGGGCGAAGAACATGTCCAGGATGACCTCGGCCGGGATGACCTCCTCATCGAAGGTCACGGCCACCACCTCGGCATGCCCTGTGGTGCCGGAGCAGACCGAGTAGTAGTCGGGGTCGCGTTCATGGCCGCCGGTGTATCCCGAAACCACCGACGTGACGCCCTTCGTTTTCTGGTAGACGGCGTCCAGGCACCAGAAGCAGCCCCCGCCAAGCACAAAAGTTTTCATGTCCTCTTCAATGGTTCGCCCGCGTCAATGATTCCCGCAGACCACCCTAGAGTCATCTGCCAGTCAGGGGCCAGAGCCGACTGTAGGGTAAAAATATGAGTATGGAACCTGTGAACAGCGACGTTGCAGCGGAACCGGAAGAAGCTCCCGACGCCGCCGAGTCACCCGCAGCTGCAACCCTGGGGCAGCTGATGCTGGCCGTGGAGGAACTCTGGCCGGAGTCGCTTGCAGAGGCGTGGGATGAAGTGGGCCTGGTGGCCGGCCATCCTTCCGCTGAAGTCACGCGCGTCATGTTCGCCGTCGATCCCACGCTCGAGGTCATCGACGAGGCCGTCGAATGGGGCGCGGAACTGCTCATCACCCATCATCCGCTGCTCCTCAAAGGTGTCACGTCGGTTGCCGCCAACACGCCCAAAGGCCGGGCCGTCCACCGCCTGATCGAATCCGGCACGGCGCTGCTGACCGTCCACACCAATGGCGACTCAGCCGTGGGCGGTGTTTCGGATGTGCTGGCCGACGCCCTGGGCCTGCAGAACGTATCGCCGCTGACCCCGGCAGCCGACGGTCTTCCGGAGGAGGGCATAGGGCGCGTCGGGGACCTCAGCGAGTCGATGACCCTGGGCGATTTCGCCGCCCGTGTTTTCGGCATCCTCCCCTCCGTGGCCGGCGGAGTGCGCGTATCCGGGGACAAGGACGGTCTGGTGCAGCGGGTTGCCGTGTGCGGCGGGGCAGGGGACTCCCTCTTCGACGAGGTGAGGGCAAGCAACGCGGACCTGTATGTCACCGCGGACCTGCGCCACCATCCGGCCTCGGAAGCCAGGGAGGCCGCTGTGAACGGCCGGCCTTACCTCATCGATGTGTCGCACTTCGCGAGCGAATGGCTATGGCTGCCGGCCGCCGCCGAGGCGCTGGGCAACGTGCTCACGGACCAGGGCCTCGACGTCGAGATCCGCGTCAGCACCACCAACAGCGACCCGTGGGACTTCATACTGACTCCCGGCTAAGCCTGGCGTGCGAAGTCCATCACAGGGCCCACGCCGGCGAGGGGCCCGCGCCGAGCGCAGCGAGGTTTGGGAGCCGGTGGGGATGCGTAGCGAGGCTGGGGAGCCCGTTAGGCGCTAGAGTCTAGGAAACCCCACAGGGGTGCCGGCCGGCGGCCGGATGGGATCAAGCGGAGGTAAAACGTGGCCAAGGCAGCACCGGCGGAACAATTGAAGTTGCTCGAGCTCCAGGGCCTCGACGCCCGGCTGAAGTCACTGTCCAACCGCCGCCGCAGCCTTGAAAACGATCCCCGGATCACCGACCTCGAAGCCGCCCTCAACGTCGCCAACGGGGAACTGGGCGCCGCGAAGCTCGCCGTCCATGATGCCGAAGCGGAACTGAAGCGTGCCGAGGCAGACGTGGAGCAGGTGGCAACGCGGATCGAAAAGGACGAGGCCAGGCTCAACAGCGGCACCGGCCTGTCCAAGGACCTCGTAGCCCTGCAGAAGGACATTGCTTCCCTCAACAAGCGCCGTTCGGACCTGGAGGACGTCGAACTGGAGGTCCTCGAACGGCTGGATGTCCTGCGCGAACGGCAGGCCGCCCAGCAAAGCATCGTGGACGACATCCAGGGTTCCTTCGGCGTGATCCGGGCGGAGCTTGACGCCGCCCTGGCCGAAGTCACCGCGGAAGAGAACGAGGTGGCCGCCCGGCGCGCGGCCTTCGCGGCGGGCCTTGACGGCGGAATGCTTGCCGTGTACGAGAAGACGCTGGCCCGCCGCGGAGTGGGCGCGGCGCGCCTCTTCCACGGCACCTCCGAGGGGTCCGGCATGCAGCTGAGCCCGGGCGACCTGGCCGAGATCAAGGCCGCCGCCGAGGACGACATCGTGTTCTGCCCGGACTCCGGCTGCATCCTGGTGCGCTCCGCCGAGTGGGTCTGACCGCCGCACCCAACTGACTGGCATTAGACGTCGTTCTGAGCCCTCAAAACGACATTAAGTGCGAGTCAGTTGGGCAGGATGATGTTCAGGGCGTGTGCCTTGCGCGCCGTGCCCGGGACCAGCTCGGCCTGCCACTTTTCGGCTGCCGCCGTCAGGAGCTGTTCCGGAGTGGCCGGGGCCTTGCCCCGCCGCGTCAGCAGGTGCCGCGCCAGCTCGCCCCGGGTGTGCTTGGCGAAATGGCTGACCACCTTGCGCACGCCGTTCACCTCCGTGAAAACGTTGACCGTCACGGTGCCTGCCGGCGGGGGAGCCCAGGCGGCGGCGTAGGTGCTGGAGCGGCAATCGACCAGGAGGTGGCCTTCGGCCACACTCCCGAGGGCATCGGTCAGCTGCGGTTTCCAGAATGAGGCAAGGCGTCCGACGTCGGGCAGTGCCGTTGACATGGACAACCGGTAGGCGGGCACGGAGTCGGCGAACCTGATGGCGCCCCACAGCGCCGAAATGACCAGCACCGACTCATCCGCACGACGCCGCTGCGCCGGCGTCATCGATTTGTAGCCGAGGGCGTCGTACAGCACCCCGGAATACACCTGGTGCGCGGGGGCCGCCGGTTCGGCGTGGAGCCGGGTATTGCGCTCGACGTCGTCCCTCAGCGAGGCTCCGACGCCCAGGAGCGCGAGGGCGTCCTCGTGCGCGCTGACTGTCCCCAGCGCGTCCAGCACCTTGGCCCGGTAGGTGTTCAGCACAGGAAAACTCAACGAAGTCCAGTCCATGGCGTCACCGTGGACTGCAGGGGTCTTGCCTTCAGACGGGGGGAGCAGAATCAGCACCGTACGATCTTACCGGCCGGCGCATGCGCGCTCAGTCCCGCGTGCGCCCCACATGACGGCCCAGGAAGTCCAGCACGTCAGGCATGAGGGAGCGCCAGTAGGACGCGTCGTGGCCGCCGGGGCCAAAGCCTCCCTCCACGCGGCCGGGAAGGCCCGACCGGTATGCGCGCACTGCTGGGGCGAGATCGTCCTCGCTGCCGCAGTCGATCCGTTTGGGAATGGCCGCAAGCCTCGGCCGCAGCGCAAAAACGCTGTTCGCGGCGAAATCGGCGGGGCCGTCGAAGGCGCCCTCCATCCCCGCTTCGTAGCTGGACCAGACAGCCGGGCTCATGGCAGCAACGGCGCGAAGCCCGGTCACCCTGCCGAGCGACGCCAGAAGGAGAGCGCCGAAACCTCCCATTGACGTGCCGAACAGGGCGACCCTTCCGAGGTCGAACCCCTGCTCGGCCAGGAACGGGAGGAACTCCAGCACCAGCATCGACTGAGTGTCGCTGCCGTCGGCGCGGGCGTGCCACCACGAGTCGCCGCCGTCTACGGCGGCAATACCAAAGGGCATCCCGCCGTCGTCGAGATGGCGCTGCAGCGCCACGTCTGCGGCGAGGTCCCGCAGCAGAACCTCGCTGCTGCCACCCAGCCCGTGCAGGAAGACCGCCACCGGCAGCAACTGGTTGGCCTGCTCCGGAAGCGGCACGGCCAGCGACCAATGCGTTCTCACCGATGGACGGAAGCGGGACACAAATGCGCCGGTCCGGGTCGAAATCGTGGACGGCAGCAGGGCAGATGGGGGAGGCGGCGGGATGCCCGCCGTCGTTGCCGGGCCTGTCACCTCGGGCACTGGCACATCAGGGACCGGCACATCGGGGACCGGCACATCGGGGAGCGGAACCGGTGGCGGCGGGGTTGTGCAGGCCGACGGGGCGGCCGCGGTCAGTGCGGCAGAGATCCCTGCCAGCTGCAGCAGGCGGCGCCGTGGAAAGGACGGCCGCGGGGAGGACGACGTGTCCATTTCCCGATCTTAAGCCCCGGAACCGGCGTGCGTCCGGCACCGCAGGAAAGCCCGTAGACTGGACAGCAGGATGGGTTGGCCAGGCGGCCGCGCGCCACGCAAGTGGCTCGAGGAACGTCCGGGCTCCACAGGGCAGGGTGGTGGGTAACGCCCACTCGGGGTAACCCGCAGGCCAGTGCCACAGAAAACAGACCGCCTGGGTCGCGCCGATTTGAAAGCGGCACGAAACAGGTAAGGGTGAAACGGCGGTGTAAGAGACCACCAGCTTTCCGGGTGACCGGAAAGGCTAGGTAAACCCCACCCGGAGCAAGGCCAGACAGGGCACGTTTGAGGGCTGCCCGCCCGAGTGCCCGGGTAGGCCGCTGGAGGGCGTCGGCAACGGCGCTCGTAGATGGATGGCCGCTACTCCCGCGCTGGCAACGGCTCGGGAGCACAGAACCCGGCGTATCGGCCAACCCATCCATCCAAGCTCCAACCGGCCTCGGCTGCAAATCTGTGCTTGACATCACATCGGCTACCCCCGACACTTCAGTGAACGCCTCGGTGCATGAATGATGGTTGAGGAGCCAACGTGCCGGATGACTCAGCATTCGATTATGTGATCGCCGGGGGCGGAACGGGCGGCAGCGTCCTGGCCGGCAGGCTGACCGAAGACCCGTCGGTCCGCGTGCTCCTGCTCGAAGCGGGCAGGTCCGACTCCCACCCGTTCATCCATATTCCTGCGGGCTTCCCCCGTCTCAAGGGAGGCCCTTATCAGTGGGATTACCGGACCGTTCCGCAAAAGTACAGCAACGGCCGCAGCATCCCGCTGCCTCAAGGCCGCGGACTCGGCGGCGGCGGGTCCATCAACTCCCAGGTCTTCACCCGCGGCGTGAACGAGGACTACGACGGCTGGGTTGCGGACTACGGGTGCGAGGGATGGTCCGGCGCTGAGGTGTCCAGGTATTTCGTCCGCTCGGAATCGAATGCCAGACTCTCCGGGCCTCTCCACGGAACTCATGGACCCCTCGGCGTCTCAGACCTCGGGCGCCCGCACACTCTGTCCGCGGCCTTCGTGCAGGCAGGCCAGGAGTTCGGGCTGCCCTACAACCGGGACTTCAACGGCGAACGGCAGCACGGTGTCGGCTTCTACCAGACGACTACCAGGAACGGGCGCCGGTGCAGCGCGGCGGTCGCCTATCTGAAACCTGCGCGTGGCCGGCCCAACCTCACTATCCGCGTCAACGCGACCGTCGCGAAGGTGATCATCAAGCATGGCCGTGCCGTCGGCGTTCAGTCGATCGAGGGCGGAGTGGCGCGAACGTACACCGCACGGCGTGAGGTGATTCTCTCCAGCGGCGCTTTCGGTTCGCCGAAGTTACTTCAGCTTTCAGGCGTTGGCGACCCCGCTGACCTCGCCGCCGCCGGAATCGAAACAGTCCATGCGCTGCCCGGCGTCGGGAAGAACCTCCAGGACCACGTTGACCTGGACATCATCTATGAACTCACCGAGAACCACAGCCTGGACCGGTTCAACCGCGTGTGCCCGGAAACCGTCCTGGCCGGCCTTGAATACGTGGCCTTCCGCTCCGGACCGTTCGCGTCCAACCTGGTCGAGGCCGGGGGCTTCAGTTATGCCAACACGGAGGAGAAGACCCCGGACCTGCAGTTCCACTTCCTGCCTGCGGCGAGGTCGGAGCCGGGGATTGCATCCCTCCGGCCCGGGTTCGGGGCGACGCTGAACTCGTACTTCCTGCGCCCCCGCAGCCGGGGGACGGTCCGCGTCGCATCATCGGACCCCACAAGGGCACCTCTTATCGACCCGAGGTACCTCGCCGACGACTACGATCTCGAGATAACGATCGCCGGCGTACGGCAGAGCCGGGAGATCATGGGGCAGGCGTCACTTGCTCCGTTCATCAAGGCGGAGCACATCGGCGACGGCTCGCGGGTGGCAACCCGGGACGAGTACGTGAATTTCGTGCGCTCCTACGGACGGACCTCTTACCACCCGGTCGGCACCTGTGCCATGGGCACCACCGACGATTCTGTCGTCTCCCCGCGCCTGAAGGTCCATGGGCTGGAGGGATTGCGGGTGGTTGATTCCTCGATCATGCCCCGGCTGATCAGTGCCAACACGCAGGCGCCCACCATCATGATCGCGGAAAAAGCCGTCGACATGATCCTTGAGGACGCGGGCATCGTGGCACCCGGCCTAAGCGGCTTCGCCAGATCCCACGCGGGCCCGGATGCTGTGTGAGTGATTTCACGGGCGCGCGGCCGTTTCAGGTGCCCGGCCCGCCCTAGAATGGATGGTGAACGTAGAAGTTCTTCCGCCGGATCTGCGTTCGCAGCCGGCGGTTTTTCTTTGCACGTCCAACGGCATCCGGGGTAGACCGAAACCCTGCCGGTGCCAGCTTGCCCTGGATAACTTCCAGTGGCCGCCATCCGGTTTACGAGGACGTAGCCGGTTGAACCAAGGAAGGTAGTTCTGTGAGCCAGACGTCAGATTCTTGTCTTGATACGTGGATGAGCCGGGAGGCGCTCGCTGAGGCCATGATCCCGGTGATCGGCCGGCTGTACCGTGAAAACAACGTGGTTACCTCCATCCACGGCCGCAGCCTGATTAACAAGTCCACCATGAGCATCCTGAAGGCGCACCGCTTTGCGCGCCGGATGAGCAAGGACGAGCTGCTGCTGGAGGAGACGGCGCCGCTGCTGAACACGCTGGCACAGCTGGACCTGGGTGCCGCTGCCATCGACATCGCCCGACTGAACCAGAAGTTCAAGTCCGACGGCGGGGACCTGACTCTGGAGGAATTCCTCCGCGCCGAACTGGCTGAGATTGTGGGCAAGCGGGGCGCCGACGAGCGCACCAGCACCGACGTCGTGCTCTACGGCTTCGGCCGCATCGGCCGCCTGCTGGCGCGCCTGCTCATCGAAAAGGCCGGCGGCGGCCACGGCCTGCGCCTGCGCGCCATCGTGGTCCGCCGCGGCTCCGACAACGACCTCACCAAGCGTGCCAGCCTGCTGCGCCGCGACTCCGTGCACGGTTCCTTCGAAGGAACCATCCGGGTGGACACCGAGGCCAACACCATCACGGCCAACGGCGTCCGGATCCAGGTCATCTACTCGGACAACCCGGCCACCATCGATTACACCGCCTACGGCATCAAGGACGCCCTCGTGGTGGACAACACCGGCCGCTGGCGCGACGCCGAAGGCCTTGGCCAGCACCTGCTGAGCAAGGGCGTGGCCAAGGTCCTGCTGACCGCGCCGGGCAAGGGCGAGCTGAAGAACATCGTGCACGGCATCAATCACCGGGACATCGCCGAGTCGGACAAGATCGTGACGGCAGCCTCCTGCACCACCAACGCCATCACCCCCGTGCTGAAGGCCCTCAATGACAAGTACGGCGTGATCCACGGCCACGTCGAGACGGTCCACTCGTTCACGAACGACCAGAACCTGATCGACAACTTCCACAAGGGCGACCGCCGCGGACGCTCCGCCGCCCTGAACATGGTGATCACCGAGACCGGCGCCGCCAAGGCCGTGGCCAAGGCACTGCCCGAACTGCAGGGCAAGCTTAGCGGCAGCTCCATCCGCGTCCCCACCCCGGACGTGTCCCTGGCTGTCCTGAACCTGAACCTGGAACGGGGCGCCACCAAGGACGAGGTCAACGATTACCTGCGCGAGATGTCGCTGCACTCGGACCTGCGCAAGCAGATCGACTACATCGACTCCCCTGAAGTGGTCTCCACCGACTTCGTCGGCTCCCGCCGCGCCGGCATCGTTGATGGCCTCGCCACCATCTCCAACGACAAGAACCTGGTTGTCTACGTCTGGTACGACAACGAGTTCGGCTACAGCTGCCAGGTGGTCCGCGTCATGGAGGAGATGGCCGGGGTCAACCCGCCGACCTTCCCTGCCAAGGACTCCGATAAGGATATTGCCCCGGTCCTGGCCTCGGCAGCGTCTGTCTAACCGGAACCCTTCGTCAGCCCCGCCCGCACTGCTGTGCCGGCGGGGCTGACCCATGCCCGGGAACTTCCCGGGCAATTCGCTGGAATCGGCCGGCGATCGGGGACAAACTTGTGTCATGGAACACAACCGCACACTTGAGCACGAGACGACCCTGGAACACGCCCTCGACGTTGCAAGGGCCAACCAGAAAGAAGCCCAGAGGCTGCTGGATGAGGCACGCACTGCGCATGCGGCCGGGGAAATCGGCAACGACAGGGTGGCCCAGCTGGAGCGGCTCCTTGACCTCGCCAACACCGATCTTCGCCGGGTCATGCGCGAGCAGTAGGCCGACCCGTCCTCCACAGGGCACCTGTCCCCAACACTGTGGATACCCGCGCCGCCGCGGGTGGTTTCGCCTAAGCTCCTGGGTGTGGATCCACAACCTGCCCGAAGCTGCCGGTGCCCCGGGATTCGCCCGTGAGCGTCAGCTGGGCCGCTTACCGGCGTGCCCGCCGCCACGCCCGGCAGGCCTGGGCGCTGCTCGGCGCGGCCGCCGCTGCGGTGATCGCCGGCAGCGTGTGGTTTTTTACGGCCGGCCAGTTTGCCGCCGTCGAGCCTGCGGTGTCCGGTCCTGCCGAGGTGCCGGTGTTCGACGCCGGCTGGATGAAACCGGTGACGCCGCCATACCCGGTGCCGCGGGGCGGCGCGGCCGCTGCACTGGAAGAACTGGACGTGAAGGGCAGGGCAGCCGGCAGCGACTATGACCGGTCGGCCTTCGGCCAGGCCTGGCAGGACGCGGACCGGAACGGCTGCGACACGCGCAACGACATCCTGCGCCGTGACCTTCGCGACGTTGGGTTCAGCCAGGGATCAAGGTGCAAAGTTGCTTCCGGCAGCCTGCATGAGCCGTATGTGGGGCTTACGGTCAGGTTCGTCCGCGGTGCAGACTCCAGCAAGGAAGTGCAGATCGACCACGTCGTCGCACTGGGCGACGCCTGGCAAAAAGGTGCCCAGCAGCTGACGCCGTTGGAGCGGCAGATCCTGGCCAACGACCCCCTCAACCTCATTGCGGCGGACGGGGAGGCCAACCAGGAGAAAAGCGCGTCGGATGCCGCCACCTGGCTGCCGAAGAACAAGGCGCTGCGGTGCCACTATGTGGCGCGGCAGATCTCGGTGAAGGCCGCGTACGGCCTCTGGGTCACGCAGCCGGAGAAGGACGCCATGGCACGCGTTCTGGCGTCGTGCCCGCAGCAGCAGACGGTGACGCCGGGGTAGAAGCTCCGGGGTCAGTGGCCGAAGGGGTCCGGGTCGACGCCGGGCATCCAGGTCAGGCCGGGGACGCCCCAGCTGTTCTTCTTGGCCTGCTTCATCGCCTTGCGGGCGTACCTGTCGATGAGGCGGTTGACGTACAGCTTGCCGTCCAGGTGGTCGTACTCGTGCTGGATGATGCGGGCGAACCAGCCGGTGGCCTCAAAATCCACCGGATTTCCGTGCCCGTCAAAGCCCTGGACGCGGACCCACTCGGCGCGCTTGAGCGGATACTGCTCGCCGGGGAAGGAGAGGCAGCCCTCCACTTCATCGTCCGGATCCGGCAGCGCCCCGGACACCTTGGAGAGAGTCAGCACAGGATTGACCACGGCCCCGGCCGGGGGAGCGCCGTCCTCGTTCTGGTACTTGTACACGAAGATCCGCTTGCCCACGCCGATCTGCGGTGCGGCCAGCCCCACGCCGTTCGCCTTGTCGTTGGTTTCGAACATGTCGGCAATCAGCTGGCGAAGCGCGTCGTCGAACTCCTCCACTTCGGCGGCCCGGCGGTGCAGCACCGGCTCACCCCAGATGGTGATGGGCAGAACGGTCATGTCAGGGGATTCCTTCGGCGCTTTGCCGGGCGGGAGCCGGCAGGGGTGAAAACCAACAAAGGCCGCACCGGATAACCGGTACGGCCTTTGTTGCTGGCCGGCAATAAACTGCCGTCCTCGGTGCGGGTGAGCGACGGGGGTTGAACCCGCGACCTCCTGGACCACAACCAGGCGCTCTGCCAACTGAGCTACGCCCACCATGTGCCCTGCAGACTGTCCGGTTTTCCCGGCCGTCCGAAAAGGCAACGAGAAATAGTGTACCTGCTGTTGGGGCTTGCTTTTGCCACTTTTGGCAGTTTCGGCAAAATTTCCCTCAAACGTGGCGCAGATTACTTTCCCGGTTGCTGTGCCGCGGGCGGCGGAACGCTCTCCGCGGCTGCATGGTCGACGGCAGAGGGGGAGGCTGCGATCCGCTGGGAGATCTTCTGGGCGGTGGCACTGTCCGGTCCCGGGGCAGGCACAAAGACGGCTTCCCGGTAGTACCGGAGCTCGTCGATGGAATCCTTGATGTCGCCGAGGGCGCGGTGGCCGCCGAGCTTCGCCGGTGCCTGGAAGTAGGCCCGGGCGTACCAGCGACGGGCGAGTTCCTTGATGGTGCTGACATCGATGATCCGGTAGTGCAGGTGCTCCACCACCGAGGGCATGTCCCTGGCCAGGAAGACCCGGTCCGTTCCCACCGAGTTGCCGGCAAGGGGCGCCTTGCGGGGGTCGGGAACCCACTTGCGGATGTAGTCCAGCACCAGGGCCTCTGCTTCGGCCATCGTTTTGCCGGCCGGAAGCTCGTTCAGGAGGCCGGACCGGGTGTGCATGTCCCGGACGAAATCGTTCATCTGGGCGAGTGCGGAGTCGTCCGGCTTGATCACCACGTCCACCCCGTCACCGAGGATGTTGAGTTCGGAATCGGTCACCAGGGCAGCGACCTCGATCAGGGCGTCGTTGACGCTGTCGAGGCCGGTCATTTCGCAGTCGATCCAGACGATGCGTTCGTTAGTAATAGGCACCCGTTCAGCCTACCGTTTAGGCGCGGGCAAGCCTTGGAGAGGCGCTCCGATGCTAATATTTCGGATACGTGGCAACGGGTCATTGCGTGGCCGCGACCCCGGCGACGCCTCACTTGGCTGGCCGCCCAGCCCGGCTGCACATGGGCTGGCTGTACTTGGGTTGGCTCCATTGGATTGGTTGCAGGCCGGGAGCACGCCCAAAAGAAACATGCCCGGAAGAGACATGCCTAACGAGATAGGCGCAGAAGAGATTGGACGATCCTGAGATGACGGCGCCTGTGCCTGCGATAGGGGAAACGGCCACTGGCACTTCCACGGACCCGGCCCGGCCGGAAGCGGACAACCCGCGCTCGCCCATCCTCTCCGGCTTCGTCGGCTCCATGTTCCTCCTCATCGGCTCGCTCGGCGTCGGCTGGCTGGCGCCCGTCTCGGAGCTGCGGCGGATGCCGCTGTTCATCTGGATGCGCACCGAGGCATTCGGCGTCGGGCTGTCCATCGTCCTGTTGGCGGTCGGCGGCATGCTCCTGGTCCGGGCCTGGCTCAGGCTTGGCCAGCACGTCCACGTCTGGGGCCGGCAGGCCCGCAAGGCCACGCTCCAGGCCGTCGTGGCGTGGGGCCTTCCGATGATGTTCACGGTCCCGCTCTTCAGCCGGGACGTGTACGCCTATATAGGCCAGGGCCGGCTGATGGTCGAGGGCTTCAACCCGTATGAAAACGGCATCTCCGCGCTGTCCAACTACTTCCAGCTCGGCGCCGACAAGATGTGGACCGAGGCCCCGGTTCCCTACGGCCAGCTGTTCCTCTGGATCGAGCAGTTCGTGGTGTGGTCCACCAATGTGCATCCGGAAGCCAGCATCATGCTGTTCCGTCTCGCCTCCCTGGCCGGCGTGATCCTGTGCATCATCTACGTTCCCAAGCTTGCCGACCTGCACGGGGTCAATCCGCACCGTGCCCTCTGGCTGACGGCGGCGAATCCGCTCTTCCTCACCAACTTCATTGCCAGCGTCCACAACGATTCACTGATGATCGGGCTCGCCCTTGCCGGCCTCTACTACTGCGCCACACGGCGGGTCATCTTCGGCATTGTGCTTGTCACAGCCTCCATCGCGGTGAAGCCCATCACCGTGGTGTTCCTGCCGTTCATTGGCCTGCTCTGGGCCGGCAAGGGGGCCAGCTGGCCCAGGAAGTTTGTGTTCTGGGGCCTGACGGCGGGACTCAGCGTTGGCCTGCTCTACGCAATGAGCCTGGTAAACGGCTTCGGGTTCGGCTGGATCAACGGACTCTCCGCGCCGGGCAGCGTGTGGATCTGGTACGCCCCGGTGGGTCTGCTTGGCCTGATCGTGGCCTCCATCGCCAATGCGTTCAGCCTGGACGGCTGGGGGCTTGCCAAATGGGTTTACGACGCCGGGAAGCTCCTTGCCGTGGGCATCGTCGCCTGGCAGATTTTCCGCGGCGGGCACGACCGCCTCATGCGCCGCCTGACCCTCGCCTTCGCCGCGGTTGTGGTGCTGGCCCCCATGATCCAGTCCTGGTACGTCGTGTGGCTGATCCCGCTGTTCGCCGTCACGGGCATCCGTGACGACTGGCAGGTGAAGGCCCTGTACTTCATCGTGTCCTTCTTCATGGTCTATGCCATCTCCGACCAGCTGGAAGTCTTCCCCTACCTGCAGACCGACGATCTGGGCCTTGCCCTGGCGCTGGCCCGCAATGCGGCAGCCATTATCGCGCTGCTGTTTGCGCTCTACCTAATCTTCCTGGACCGCAGCACCAAGCTGCTTTTCAGCAAGGCGGACCAGCCCGTCACCACCCGGCCCGTCATCTGACCCGCAGCCGCACCACCGCACGCCCCGGCACGGCGTCGCTGACCACCTCAAACCCGGCGCCGAGGAACAGCCCGAGGGTGCCCTGGTAGAGGTCGGCCGGTCCGGCCTTGGTCCGCTGCGCCGGGTCCACCGGATACCCCTCGACGACGGTGGCGCCGTTGGCGCGTGCGTGGTCGACGGCGGCGGCCAGGAGGGTTGCTGCCACGCCGCTGCGCCGGTGGCCGGGAGCGACGACGAAACAGCTCACCGACCACACGCTTTCACCGCCGTTGTCGTCCGCCACCGCGGGGCCGGCGGCCTTGAATACCTGTGAGCGGAGAATCCGCGGGTAGCACTGCCGCGGTTCCACCGCACACCAGCCGACGGCGGATCCGCCGCGGTGAGCCAGGACCCCCGGTGCCGGCCCGCCGCCGTCGAACTTGCCTTTCAGCTGTGCCTTGCGGTCAGCAGGGGGCGTGGCAGCAAAGCCATTGCCCGGCAGGGCAAAGAACCGGCACCAGCAGCGTGACGGCTCACCCCGGACGCCGAACAGCTGCTCGACGGCGGGCCATTCGGCGGGCGCTGTGGTGATGCCTTCTGCCGCCCCGTGTGGAGGGTCTGTCATGGCCGCCTTCCCTTGTTGCCGGACTGGTGTTGCGGGGCTGGTGTTGCCGACGCGAACGGATCTTGCCGGGGAACTAGGAGTCGGCGTCGCTTGCGTGTCCGGTGCTGCGGCGCAGCGTCACCTCGCCGCTGACCGCCACGGCGTCCGCCTGGCCGGACACCGCGCCGGGAACTGCCAGCCTGCCGATCTCCTCGAGGGGCAGCCGGACGGTGGAGAGTGCAGGGCGGAAGTCACGCAGGGTTTCGATGTCGTCAAACCCTGCGATGGCGGCATCGCGGGGGATCCGCAGTCCCTCGGAGCGCAGCGCCGCGGTGGCCCCGATCGCCATGACGTCGTTGACGGCGAAGATGCAAAGCCTGGGCCCGGCGGAACCGGGAGCGGCCGCGCCCCTATCGCCGTGCGGCCTGATGCGTTCAGCGAGTTCCAGGCCCGCCTCGTAGCCGCCCGCGCGGTCGAATCCTGTGTGGAGGACCTCTGCCGCGGGCAGCCCGGCATCGGCCAGGCCGCGCTGGAAGCCTCGCACCCGGTCGTCGGAGGTCAGAAGTCCCTCCGGTCCGGCGATGACCACGAAATCCCCGGTATGCACGGCGGCCAGTTCGCGGGCGAGTTCCGCGGCGAGCTCCTCATTGGGAACCTCAACCACGTGATAGCCCTCGTCGGATTCGGCGCCCACCACGGCATGTCCCACTACGCCCACCCGGCCGCCGTTGCGGCAGTAGCGGTCAAGCTCGGCTGCCAGTTCGGCGTTGCCCTTCTGGTCAGTGGTCCGCGCAGAACGCGATCCCGCAATCACTATCGAGTCCGCCCGGCGCGCGGCAAAGGCAGCGACGGCCGCACGCTCATCGGCGGGGCTGCCTGCGGTCGTGGCCAGCAGCACCATCTTGTTCTGGTGCCGGGCAGCCGCCTGGACACCGCGGGCAATGGCCGAGAAATAGGGGTCGGCGATGTCGTGCACGATGAGCCCGATGAGCCCGGAGCTCGACTTCGCGAGGCCCTGAGCCTGGGCATTGGGGATGTAGCCGAGGGAGTCCGCGGCCTTCCGGACGCGCTCGGCGATGTCCGGTCCGGGGGTCCTGGCCGAGCCGTTCAGGACCCGGCTGGCGGTGGCGGGGGAGACTCCTGCCAGGCGGGCTACTTCGGTCAGCGTGCTTGCAGCCACAGACGCAACTCCTCTTCAACGGGCCCCGGCGCGGGAAACTCGGCTGGTGCCCACATTATCGCAGGTGCAAAAAGACAAGGAAAGCGCTTGCCAGATGGATGCAAGTTCTGCACTATAGATGCAGCGGGAATGCGCTTTCCCGATCTGCTTTTCCGATCAGCTTTCACCTACGACTGAATGAGGACCCATGGGCTTCGAAACAAAGACGATCCGTATAGCCATGAACGGCATCACCGGCCGGATGGGCTACCGTCAGCACCTCCTGCGCTCGATCCTCCCGATCCGCGACGCCGGCGGGTTCACGCTGGAGGACGGCACCAAGGTGCAGGTCGAACCGATCCTCGTTGGCCGCAACGAAGCAAAGATCCGCGAGCTGGCCGAGCTGCACAAGATTTCGGAATGGACCACCGACCTTGACGGCGTCATCAACGACCCCACTGTCGACGTCGTCTTCGACGCCTCCATGACCAGCCTGCGGGCCGCGACCCTGAAGAAGGCCATGGCGGCCGGCAAGCACATCTTCACGGAGAAGCCGACGGCGGAAAGCCTGGAGGAGGCCATCGAGCTCGCCCGCATCGGCAAGGAAGCCGGGGTCACCGCCGGCGTCGTGCACGACAAGCTCTACCTCCCCGGCCTGGTCAAGCTGCGCCGCCTCGTCGATGAAGGGTTCTTCGGCAGGATCCTGTCCATCCGCGGCGAATTCGGCTACTGGGTCTTCGAAGGCGACGTGCAGGCGGCGCAGCGCCCATCCTGGAACTACCGCAAGGAGGACGGCGGCGGAATGACCACGGACATGTTCTGCCACTGGAACTATGTCCTGGAAGGCATCATCGGCAAGGTCAGGAGCGTCAACGCCAAGACCGCCACCCACATCCCCACCCGCTGGGACGAGTCCGGCAAGCAGTACACGGCCACGGCGGACGACGCCTCCTACGGCATCTTCGAGCTCGTTACCCCCGGCGGAGACGACGTCATCGGCCAGATCAACTCCTCCTGGGCCGTCCGGGTCTACCGCGACGAGCTGGTCGAATTCCAGGTGGACGGCACGCACGGATCCGCCGTGGCAGGCCTGAACAAGTGCGTCGCGCAGCAACGCGCCCACACGCCCAAGCCGGTGTGGAACCCTGACCTGCCCGTCACTGAATCCTTCCGCAGCCAGTGGCAGGAAGTCCCGGCCAACGCAGAGCTGGACAACGGCTTCAAGCTGCAGTGGGAAGAATTCCTGCGCGACGTCACCGCCGGCCGCGAGCACCGATTCGGGCTGCTCTCCGCCGCCCGCGGCGTCCAGCTCGCCGAGCTCGGCCTGCAGTCCAGCGACGAACGCCGCACCATCGACATCCCGGAGATCACGCTCTAATGACGTCCCTGATCCTTCCCACATCCGACGGCGGAACCCGGGAGTACCGGCTCCGCTCCGCCACCACCTGGGCCAGGCCGGCGGCACCGCTGACTTCGCGCCGGGCGTACGCGGCGGCGCACGTCATCCCCGAGGTCACCGCCGACAACACCCCGGGCACTCCCGCCCGACTGGACTGGGACGCCACCCTGGCCTACCGGCACGAACTGTGGTCCTACGGGCTGGGTGTCGCCGATGCGATGGACACCGCCCAGCGCGGAATGGGCCTCGACTGGGATGCCACCCAGCAGCTGATCAAGCGCACCGGGGCGGAGGCTGCCGCCGTGGCCAGCGCCGGCGGGACCGCCACGGCGGGCATGACGGTCCGGGACCTCGTGTCCTGCGGTGCCGGCACCGACCAGCTGGACCTTGCCGCACTGCCTTCCGGCGAGGCCGGACTGCAGGCCGTCCTGGCCGCCTACCGTGAGCAGGCCGCCGTCGTCAGTGAGGCCGGACCCAAGGTGATCCTTATGGCGTCCCGGGCGCTGGCCCGGGTGGCCAGCGGTCCCGAAGACTATCTGCGGATCTACTCCACGCTGCTGCAGGAAGCCGAGCAGCCGGTCATCCTGCACTGGCTCGGCACCATGTTCGATCCCGCGCTCGCCGGCTACTGGGGCTCGAACGACGTCTCCGAGGCCACCGAAACGTTCCTGTCCCTCATCCGCGACAACGCGGACAAGGTGGACGGCGTCAAGGTCTCCCTCCTGGATGCTTCACATGAAGTCGCGCTGCGGGCTGCGCTTCCCGGGGGTGTCCGGCTCTACACCGGCGACGATTTCAACTACCCGGAACTGATCGACGGCGACGGCACCTTCCATTCGGATGCCCTGCTGGGCATTTTCGCGGCCATCTATCCGGCGGCGTCGGCGGCACTGCAGAGCTACGACGCCGGAGACGCGGGCAAAGCGCGTGCCATCCTGGACTCCACCCGGGAACTGGGCAAGCACATCTTCAGTGCCCCCACGTTCTACTACAAGACCGGGATCGCCTTCCTGTCCTGGCTTAACGGCAGGCAGCCCGGCTTCCAGATGGTGGGCGGACTGCACTCGGGCCGTTCCGTCGTGCACCTTGCGAAGACCTTCGAGCTGGCCGACGAGGCAGGACTGCTGAAGGACCCTGCGCTTGCAGCCTTCCGCATGTCCGATTTCCTTCGCATTAACGGGGTGGGCGTATGAGCGACTTCGCACGGCTTTCCCTCAACAGCGCCACCACCAAGAAATGGACACTCGCCGAGGCCGTCGACGGTTGCGCCCGTGCCGGCATCCCCGCGATTGGGCCCTGGCGCGACATCGTGGCCGACGCCGGGCTGGACAAGGCTGCGAAGCTGATCAGGGACGCCGGACTGCGGGTTTCCTCGCTGTGCCGCGGCGGGTTCCTCACGGCCCCGGACGCCGCTGGCCAGGCAGCAGCGCTGGCGGACAACAGGGCCGCGGTTCTGGAGGCGGTTGCGCTCGATACCCGGGAGCTGTTCCTCGTGGTCGGCGGCCTGGCGCCGGGGGAGAAGGACGTGGTGGCCGCCCGCCAGCGCGTGGCGGACCGGCTCGAGGAACTCGTTCCGTTCGCCGTCGGACACGGCGTCCGCCTGGTGCTGGAGCCACTGCACCCGATGTACGCCGCCGACCGCGCCCTCATCTCCACCCTGGGGCAGGCCCTGGACCTGGCGGCTCCGTACGATGCCCGGGCAGTGGGGGTCGCCGTCGACACTTTCCATGTCTGGTGGGACCCTGGGCTGAAAACCGCGATCGAGAGGGCGGGCCGGGAGAACCGGATTGCCTCGTACCAGGTGTGCGATTTCAACCTTCCCATCGCGGCGGATGCGCTGCTCTCCCGCGGAATGATGGGCGACGGCGTGATCGACTTCGCCACGATCGGAACCTGGGTCCGGGACGCAGGGTACACCGGCGACATCGAGGTGGAAATCTTCAACCAGGAGATCTGGGACGCCGACGGCCACGACGTCCTGGCCCGGATGAAGGACCGCTATGCCGCACTCGTCCAGCCGTTCGCCTGAACCCATCCCTTACCTCCGCGGCCATCCGCAGGTAGGGTGGCGCCAGGAGGGGAAGCCATGGACAAGCAGGTCAGGGAAGCGCGGGCAAGCGTTGTCGTCGCGGCGGCGCCGGAGCGGGTCTGGGCGGCACTGACGGATCCCGCCGACGTCAGGGAATACTTCCTCGGCACTCATGTCACATCCACCTGGCGGGAAGGTGAACCGGTGACGTTCGAGGGGGAGTGGCAGGGCAAGTCCTACCGCGACAAGGGGACCGTGCTGGAAGCCCGCCCGAATGAACTCCTGCGCATCACCCACTACAGTCCGCTGTCCGGGCTGCCTGATGAGCCGGACAGTTACCACACCGTGGAATACGGGCTGGAGCCGGTGGCAGAGGGGACCCGGGTCAGCATCACCCAAGGCAACAACAGAAGTGATGACGAGGCCGCGGAATCGGAAAAACTCTGGGGCATGGTGCTCGGCAACCTCAAGCAGTACCTGGAGGACTGACCGGTTCTTCCGGAGTTACCGCTTCCGGCCGGCCTGCACCCTGCGGCGGTGGGCAGCGGCGCGCAGCTGGATGATCCGGGCTGCGCCGGCCATGGCCACGAGGACTCCGCCGCCGACTGCCGCGATGAAGAGGGACACACCGAGCGACACCGCTCCTTCGAGGCCGAAGAATTTCACCTGGACGAGTTCCTGGTTCTGCAGGATGAAGACGATCAGCAGCACCAGCACCACCAGCGCGGAGGCCACCGCCGCCCAGATCATTCCGGCGCGCGTCACGCGACGCTCCGGCTCCGCGATGCCCGGCTGCGGTGGCACAGTTCCGTCATACCCCGGAATGGCCGCCGTCCCGGGATGGCGGCTGGCCGCCGGGGTTCCCGAAGGCGTGCCCGGTTGAGTCAGGTCATGAGGGGTGCTGGTGTGGGGCTGATCTGGCGCCGGGCCCGCAGGCCGTGGCGTCTCCGGCTCGGTTGGGTGTCCGCCCGACTGGCTGTGCTGCATCCGGGTGTTCCTTCCTCGGCTGTCAGGTGCACCGGCCCATGCATTCCACCGGCGTCATTCCGATCATAGGCACAATCCGGCGGTAATAGTAAGCATGCTTGGCAGTTGCCGCCGGTCCAAGAACCACTGTGCAAAGAACGCCAGCCAAAGAAAACACCCCGGTCCGAAGACCGGGGTGTTTTCTGCTCCATCACAAACGCGCCCCAGGAGGGAATCGAACCCCCGACCGGCGGATTAGAAGGCCGCTGCTCTATCCCCTGAGCTACTGGGGCAATGGCTGTCCATCACATTGCTGGCGCCTAAAAAGTCTACATTGACTTGCATCCTGCCAGTGTCAGGCGCCGGCGTGGTTCACCGTGGCGTATCTTGCGGCAGCTGCGGTTTTCCACATACGGAACTTCGGCACTCCCTGCCAGCCCGCTGCCGACTGATGCTTGAACTGCCTGCTAGGGCACGACACTTCGAGACAGGACAGCAAGATGACTGACACCATTACGCTCCGCGGCTTCGTGGCCACGGAAATCAAGAGTTCCACAACTCCCGGAGGCGTTCCCACCGCCTCATTCCGGCTCGGTTGCCCCGAACGGCGGTTCGACAAGGCTGCCGGCGCCTGGGTGGAATCCAACATGAGTTGGTTCACTGTCCAGGGGTATCGCCAGCTGGCCGGGAATATGGGCTGCAGCATCAAGAAGGGCCAGAAGGTCATCGTCGTCGGCAAGCTGAAATTGCGCAGCTGGGAGAAAGACGGCCGCACCCATCATCAGGCCGACATCGACGCCGACGCCGTGGGCCACGACCTCCGATGGGGGACCGCCAACTACCTTCGCAACTCCAGCCCGCAGTCCGCCGATGAACTCGGGCCGGCGAATAGCGGAAATCCCTTCTCAGGGGTGGGCGGAGACGGGCCCGACGATGACCGCGAGGACGGAGAGGAGCGGGATGAGGACGCGGCCGGCATCTTCCTGGACGACAACGGCGACGAACTGCAGCTCGATCCCGACACGGGCGAACTTAGCGGAGCTGCTGCCTGAACGCCGGAGGCGTGCGGCACCGCACCCCCTGGCGGTGCCGCATGGCAGAATGGCTGCGTGATTCAAGCGACGAGACTTCCGGGGAACAATGCACTCCGCAACAACGCCAGTGATCCCCGGGGACACGCTCGCCGTGGTGCCGGCCGGCTTGCAGTCTCGGTTGTACTGCTGTCGGCGCTCGCCGCCTGCACGGCACCCGCGGATCAGGCGGCGGTAAGCCAGCCGGCCCCCACGCAGGCGGAAGGACAGGCAGCGGGCGGACAGGCAGCGGGGGGAGAGGCAGCCCCAGTCCCGGCACAATCGTCGGCATCCGCGTCCGCCCCCAAGGCCTCCGCGTCGGAGGCAGCAACTGCGGCCCTGGAGCGGACCATGGCGGAGGTGCTCGGAAACGTCGTCAAAGCCAATGCGAAACCGGCCACGGCGGACATCACCTCAGCGCTCACGGCGGCAGGTGTTCCGGCAAAAAACCTGGAGGTGTCGGCGGGACGTACCCCCACAGGCCTTGAAGTGGATTCCATGGAAGCGGCGGCAGTCCAGGGGAAGGAATGCGTGGTGGGGCAGATCCGGGAAGGGAAGGTGACGGTGACCGTGCTGCCGGCCCTGTCCAACGGTAAGTGCTTCGTGGGCGCCCCGGCCTGACCTGCATGCCGGCGTGAGGCTCATGTCAGGCCTGACGCGAATGTGAGATATGCCCGCCAACCCACTAGATTTGGAACCATGGCGGAATTTATCTACACAATGACCAAGGCCCGAAAGGCTGTTGGCGAAAAACTTATTCTCGACGACGTAAGCATGTCCTTCTTCCCGGGCGCCAAGATCGGTGTTGTTGGCCCCAACGGTGCCGGTAAGTCCACCATCCTGAAAATCATGGCCGGCCTGGACACCCCCTCAAACGGTGAGGCCCGGCTGAGCCCTGGCTACACCGTGGGCATCCTGCTGCAGGAACCGCCACTGAACGAGGAGAAGACCGTCCTGGGCAACGTCCAGGAAGGCGTGGGCGAGATCTACGGCAAGATCCAGCGCTTCAACCAGATCTCCGAGGAGATGGCCAGCCCGGACGCGGACTACGACGCACTCCTCGAGGAGATGGGCCACCTGCAGGAAGCCATCGACTCCGCCGACGCCTGGGACCTGGACTCCCAGCTCGAGCAGGCCATGGACGCCCTCCGCTGCCCGCCCGCCGACGCGGACGTCACCCTGCTCTCCGGCGGTGAGCGCCGCCGCGTGGCGCTCTGCAAGCTGCTCCTGCAGAAGCCGGACCTCCTGCTCCTTGACGAGCCCACCAACCACCTCGACGCCGAGAGCGTGCTGTGGCTGGAACAGCACCTCTCCAAGTATGAGGGCGCAGTCCTCGCCGTCACCCACGACCGGTACTTCCTGGACCACGTCGCGGAATGGATCGCCGAGGTCGACCGCGGCCACCTGTACCCCTATGAGGGCAACTACTCCACCTACCTGGAGAAGAAGCGCGCCCGCCTCGAAATCCAGGGCAAGAAGGACGCCAAGCAGGCCAAGCGGCTCGCCGAGGAACTCGAGTGGGTCCGCTCCAACGCCAAGGGCCGGCAGACCAAGTCCAAGGCACGTCTTGCGCGCTACGAGGAAATGGCAGCCGAGGCAGACCGCACCCGGAAGCTGGACTTCGAAGAGATCCAGATCCCGCCGGGACCGCGCCTCGGCGGACTGGTCCTCGAAGCCAAGAACCTGCAGAAGGGCTTCGACGACCGCACCCTGATCGACGGCCTGTCCTTCTCGCTGCCGCGCAACGGCATCGTCGGCGTCATCGGTCCCAACGGTGTGGGCAAGTCCACGCTGTTCAAGACCATCGTGGGCCTCGAGCCCCTCGACGGCGGCGAGCTGAAGATCGGCGACTCGGTCAAGATCTCCTACGCGGACCAGAGCCGCGGGGGCATCGACCCCAACAAGACCCTCTGGGAGGTCGTGTCCGACGGTCTCGACCACATCCAGGTGGGCAACGTTGAAATGCCGTCCCGCGCCTACGTCGCGGCGTTCGGCTTCAAGGGACCGGACCAGCAGAAGAAGGCCGGCGTGCTTTCCGGTGGTGAGCGCAACCGCCTCAACCTGGCGCTGACCCTCAAGCAGGGCGGCAACCTGCTGCTGCTCGACGAACCGACCAACGACCTCGACGTCGAAACCCTCAGCAGCCTGGAAAACGCGCTGCTGGAGTTCCCGGGCTGCGCCGTCGTGGTTTCCCACGACCGCTGGTTCCTGGACCGCGTGGCCACCCACATCCTTGCCTACGAGGGTGACGAGGAAAACCCGTCGAAGTGGTACTGGTTTGAAGGCAACTTCGAATCTTATGAGGAGAACAAGGTGCAGCGCCTCGGCCCCGACGCCGCCAAGCCGCACCGTGTGACGCACCGCCGCCTGACGCGCGACTAAACCTGACGCGCGACTAACCAGGCAGAGGCGCAGGTATGCAAAAGGCCGGGCCCGGGACTGGACAGTTCAACTGTTCATCCCGGGCCCGGCCCTTTTGGTGCCGGGCCCTTTTGGTGGCGGGTCAGGCCTTGCGCATCTGGTGCTGCAGGATCTTGGACTGCACGGCGCCCGCTACCTTGCTTTTGATGTCCGTCGGGACCCGGACCATGCCCTCCTGGGCCACGGACGCGACGTGCAGGCCCTCCCGGTTGAAGATCTTGCCGGTGGCAAGGCCGCGTGCTCCCTGGGCGCTGGGTGATTCCTGCACGTACAGGAGCCACTCGTCAACGCGGACAGGACGGTGCCACCACATGGCGTGGTCGAGGCTGGCCACGCTCATGCCCGGCGTGATCCAGCTCAGTCCGTGCCTCCGTAGGATTGATTCGAGCAGAGTGTAGTCGCTGGCATAGGCCAGGGCGGCGCGGTGGGTATTGGCGTTGTCCGGCATGGCGCTGAAGGTCTTCATCCACACCGCGTTGCGCGCTTCCTTCTTCCCCGGGGCCGCCACGTACAGGGCGGGGTCGACGTGGCGGATATCGAACGGCCGCTCATACGCCCAGTGCCGGGCGACGGGATGGTCGAACTTGCCCAGCAGGTCCGCGGTGCTGGGCAGCATCTCCGGGTCGGGGATGCCGGCAGGCATTTCGGACTGGTGCTCTATGCCGTCGTCGCCGGCCTGGAACGAGGCGATCATGGACAGAATCGGCGTGCCGTCCTGGTAGGCATGCACGCGCCGCGCGGAGAACGAACGGCCGTCCCGCAGGCGCTGGACACCGAAGGTAATGGGCTTGTTTGCGTCGCCGGGCCGGAGGAAGTAGCCGTGCATGGAATGGACCGAGCGCTCCTCGTCCACCGTGCGCATGCCCGCAATCAGGGACTGGGCCAGGACCTGGCCGCCGAAAACCCGCTGGTGCGGCTGGCGCTGCGACGGACCCATGAAGATGTCCTCGTCGGTGCGGGCGCCTTCCAGCTCGCCGAGGTCCAGCAGGTCGAGGAGGGAAGTGGTGGGGTCATTCGTGGGCAAGGCCTGCAATCCGGCGTCCGCTTCAGTCATGGTTTGACTCTAGACGGCGCCCCGGCACCGCTCAACCGGGCCTCAGCCGGTAGTGTTCTTAACGTGTCTGATCTCCTTACCCAGTCTTTCAGCTTCGCCGACCCCCGCGACCTCGCCGATCTCAGGACCTTCGTCACGCGCGCCAAAGCCATCGACGACGGCGCCATCCGCCTGCAGGCGGCCGGAACGGTCCTGGCTGCCTACGTTTGCGTCCTCCGGCCCCGGATCCTGGGGGAATCAACGCCCACCATCCTCGGCCTGCGGACCATGGGCCTGGCGGAGCCGTCCGCCGTCGACGTCACGGTTCCGCTCGCCGCTGTCCTTGACCGGCTGGCCCGGGCCGGGGAGAACGACGCCGAACTGCCGGTCCCGCCGTCGACCGTCACCGAATCATGGGCCGGGGTGGGCGCGCCGCGCAGCGGCTGGGAACTGGTGGACTCCGTCCCTGACGCCGAACTGCGTCAGGCCGCCGAAGCAGGCATTGCCGAAGTGGCGGGAATCGTTCCGGACAAGCCGGGAGCGGCGATCGTGAACAATGCCCGGGCCGCCGTCTGGGGGCGCGAACTGGAGGGACGGCACGGGGTGCCGGCGGGAGCGGCCTTCGCCGCCCTCGCCCTGGGCTTCCTGGGCGGAAACGAACCTGGTGAGGGCGAACAGCAGCTCTACCGCGCCGGACGCTGGTTCCGGCTCAGCGGCAGCCGCGGGCACGTGCTGGCCCGGACCGGCGCAGGCCTGCTCTAGTCAGCGTCCGTTTCAGTTGGCGTCTGTCGGGCTGTTCACCATGGAGAGGGCAGCCCGCTCCATGTAATCCCACAGCGTTCCCTCGTACAGCGGCGGCAGGCCCAGCGAATCGACAGCTGTCCGCATGTGGTGCAGCCACCGGTCCTTGGCCTCGGGCGTCACCCGGAACGGCATGTGGCGCATCCGCAGCCGGGGGTGGCCGCGTTCCTCGCCGTAGGTGGTGGGGCCGCCCCAGTACTGCTCGAGGAACATCAGGAACCGCCGCTTGGCCGGTCCCAAATCCTCCTCCGGATACATGGGGCGCAGCAGCGGATCCGTGGCCACGCCGTCGTAAAAGACGTCAATGAGCTTCACGAACGTCTCGTGGCCGCCCACCGCGTCATAGAAGTTGTCGGTGTAGCCCGGCTGGCTGAACGGGTCATTGCGCATCAGCGGCTTGCGGGCGCCGGGCTCCGGCGGGGTGGGAAGGGATGGCATGGTCATGGCTATTCTCCGGCCTTCTGCTGGGGTGCGTGCTCGGCTTCGTCGGCGGATTCTTCAGGCTCGGCCGGCGGGACGTAGTTTCCCTGTGAGCGGTTGCCCACACGGAGGATTTCGCCGTTGCGGAGGTACCAGATGGCGCCGTTCTCGTCGCGCACACGCGTGATCCGCAGTCCGATCGACTCCACCACGCCCACCACCTCGCTGGTCTCGATGATGTCGCCAATGCCGTACTGGTCCTCGATGGTGATGAAGATGCCGGCCAGGAAGTCCCTGATCAGCTGCTGGGCACCAAAACCGATGGCGATACCGAGGATTCCCACGCTGGTCAGCAGCGGCGCCACATCGACGTCGAGGTTTTTCAGGATGTAGATGCTGGTGATGACGGCAATGATCACGCCGATGCCGCTCTTCAGGAGCGAGCCGATCGTGTGGGCCCGCTGCACGCGCCGCTCGTGGTCCAGGGCGCGCAGCGCCGGCGCCACCCAGCGGAAATGCGGCTTCTTGAACAGCGACGTGCCGTCCGCCACGCGTTTGGTGATCCTGGCGATCAGGAAACTCGCGATCAGCCACAGGATAATGCCTGCGCCGAGGCTGATGGCCACGCCGACGAGGTCAAGTCCTGTGGGCTCCAGTGAGGCCGAGGGCGTTGTGAACATGCTGTACATCTGCAGGAAGGCTCCTAGCTGCTGTCCGGCGGCGGCCGGTCTCCGCCCTTGCCGGGGAGACCGGCCGCTCTTGGTCGCTTTTAAGCCTAGCGGGGTCTGCCGCTGGCTATGGACTTCCGGCTGTGGTAACAGGAACGTGCAGCACCGGGAAATTTACGCTGCGGGCAATGAAGCACACCTGGTGCGCCTCATGGTGCATCTGCTCCGCCAGCGCGACGTGCGCGGGATCCGCAACCGTCACCTGCGGGCGCAGGGTCACGGTTTCGAACTGGCCGCTGCCGTCCCGGTTCAGGCGCATCATGCCCGTGGCGTTGTCCTCGTAGGAGAGAACCACCACACCATGCTTCACCGCGACGTGCAGGAAGGAGAGCATGTGGCACTGCGCCAGTGCCGTGAGCAGCAGCTGCTCGGGGTTGTACCGGGAGCGGTCGCCGTGGAACGTGGGGTCGGCCGAGCCCTGCAGCACCGGCAGCCCCGGGATCACGATGTCGTGGTCCCGCGAGTACTCCCGGTAGGACGACGTGCCGCTTCCGAGGTTGCCGGTCCAGCGGACTGTCAGCGAATAGTGGTGTTCGTTGAGCGCCACGGATCCGGCCTAGACATCAGCCGCGCGGGCCCGGAGCGCCCGGGCCACGCCGTCGCGGTTTTCCAGCATCATCCGGCGCAGCGCTGCACTCTCCTCCGGCAGCGACGCCAGGAACTCGTCGGTACGGTCCACGATGGCCTGGCTCGTGAGCTGCGCAGGGTACAGCCCGACGACGATCTGCTGGGCCAGGGCAAATGTCCGTTCGGTGACGATGCCGGGCACGGCCTGGAAGTACTTCTCCGCGTACGGCTCCAGCAGCGCGGTGTCGAGGACCCGTGTGAAGCCGGCGACGGCGGAGGCCTGGGTGGCGTTGGAGAGCTCGCCCTTGACGACGATCGACTCCCAGGCCTCCGCCTTGGCCTCCGGTGTGGGGATGGCAGCCTTCGCCAGGGCGGCGGCGTTCTGGCCGCTGGAGGTGTTGTCCCGCTCCAGTTCCGCGTCGATGTCGGCCTGGCCGAGTCTGCCTCCGGCAACGAGCGAAGCCACGAGCTCCCAGCGGAGGTCCTGGTCCACCTCGAGCCCGGCCAGGGCGACCGAGCCGTCCAGCAGCCCGGCGACCCGGTCGAGCTGCTGTCCGCTGCGGGCCAGGAGCGCGAACGACTTGATGAACTGCAGCTGGGCGTCCGAGCCTCCCGGAACGTCCGAGGCGAGCTCCCAGAGGCGGTCGACGGCGGCCACGGTGGCGGCTTCACGGTGCTCCTCGGCCACGTAGAACGCGAGCGTGGTGGCCAGCTGCCGCAGCTGCACCAGGATCACCGAGGAATCAGACTCGGAGGCGATGTTGGCCAGGATCAGCTCGACGTAGCCGCGGGCGGGGCTCTCGCCGTCCCTGGCAGCGTCCCAGGCCGAGCCCCACACCAGGGTCCGCGGCAGGCTTTCGCGGAAATCCTTCAGGTGCCGGGTGGCGGTGGCCAGTGACAGCTCATCCAGGCGCACCTTTGCGTAGGCGAGGTCGTCGTCATTGAGCAGGATCAGGTCCGGCCGCTGGAGCCCGGCCAGCTCCGGCACCTCGGTGCGTTCGCCGTCGACGTCGAGTTCCTCACGGTGCACGCGCTCAAGCGTGCCCTCCGCGGTGAGGTCGTAGAACCCCACCGCCAGGCGGTGCGGGCGGATGGTGGGCTGCTCGGCCGCGGCGGACTGCAGGATGGCGAAGGACGAGATGGTGCCGTTCGCGTCCACTGCCAGCTCCGGCTTGAGCGAGTTCACCCCGGCCGTTTCCAGCCAGAGGCGGCCCCACTGGTCCAGGTCACGTCCGCTGGCCTTCTCCAGTTCAACCATCAGGTCACCGAGCTCGGTGTTCCGCCAGGAATGCTTGGCAAAGTATTCACGCACCCCCGCCATGAACTTGTCCGGCCCCACCCAGGCCACCAGCTGCCGCAGCACGGAGGCGCCCTTGGCATAGGTGATGCCGTCGAAGTTCACCTCGACGTCATGCAGGTCGTTGATCTCGGCGAAGATCGGGTGGGTGGTGGGCAGCTGGTCCTGCCGGTAGGCCCACGACTTTTCGACCGAGGCGAAGGTGGTCCAGGCGCTCTGGAACTTCGTGTTCTCCACCGCCGCCAGGTGCGACATGTATTCGGCGAAGGACTCGTTGAGCCAGAGGTCGTTCCACCAGCGCATCGTCACGAGGTCTCCGAACCACATGTGGGCCAGTTCGTGCAGCACGGTGATGGCACGGCGTTCCACCTGCGCCTCCGGGACCTTGCCGCGGAAGACGTAGCCCTCGAGGATGGTGACCGCGCCGGCGTTTTCCATGGCGCCGGCGTTGAACTCGGGCACAAACAGCTGGTCGTACTTCTCAAACGGGTACGGGCAGCCGAACTCGGCCTCGAAGAACTCGAACCCCTGCCGGGTGAGCTCAAAGATGTTGTCAGCGTCCAGGTACTGCATGAGGGACTTGCGGGCGAAGACGCCCAGCGGCACGACGCGGCCATCCGAACTGGTGACGTCGCTGCGCACCGACTGGTACGGTCCGGCGATCAGCGCGGTGACGTACGAGGACAGGCGCGGGGTGGGCGGAAAGTCCCAGACCGAGCGGGCGCTGCCGTCTTCCGCCGGGGAAGCCGGCACGGGCTCCGGCGTCGGGGAGTTGGAGACGACGTCCCAGTGCGAGGGCGCGGTGACGCGGAACCGGAAGGTGGCCTTGAGGTCGGGCTGTTCAAAGACGGCGAACATGCGGCGCGAATCCGGCACCTCGAACTGGGTGTACAGGTACACCTCGCCGTCCACGGGGTCCACGAAGCGGTGCAGGCCTTCGCCGGTGTTCATGTAGGGGGCGTCCGCCACCACGGTCAGCTCGTTCTCCGCGGCCAGGTCCGGCAGCTGGATCCGGATGCCGTCCGACACCTCGGCGGGGTCCAGGCCGCGGCCGTTCAGCGTCACGCTGTGGACAGCGTCCGTCACGGCGTCAATGAACGACGACGATCCCGGCGCCGCCGTGAACCTGACAGTGGTGGTGGAACCGAAGACCGTCTCGCCCCTGGTCAGGTCCAGGCTGACATCGTAGGAGTCGACGGCGATCAGGGCGGCGCGCTCGCGTGCTTCGGCGCGGGTCAGGTTCATGCCTGGCAAGGTGGGTGCCTCCAGAGGTTGTGGTGGCCGGACTGGCCCGGTCCGCCGGCTGCGCGCACGGTGTTCCCGCATGCGTTGCATCACTGTGAAGCCATTGTTTCATTCCGGCGTGCCTTGGCAAGTTGCGCAGCTCACGTCCCTGGCGGCACTCTTCAGCCGGCAGCCGCAGGGGTAGCGTTAAGGCATGGGAAAGATCCTCGATGCTGTGGACACCAAGGCGCTGCGGTTCGCGATCGGCTTCCCAGTGTTGCTCGCCGCGGGCTTCGCCGTCAGTGCCGTGCTGTTGCGCCCGGATCTGCCGGAACCCGTCGCGGTCATGTGGGACAGCGACGGCGGTACCGCCTTCGCGCCGTTCCCCGCCTTTGTGGGCGGCGGGGCGGCCCTGATAGTCATCATCGGCTGGCTGGCCCTGCTGCAGTCCGTGCCGCTTTCGCGGCCAACAGTGATGCGCCGGATCATGATGGGCGCAGGGCTGACGGTGAGCCTGTTTGTCACCACCGTGCTGGCCGCCGCCCTCGTGGGCCAGGCCGGGGTGGCCGATGCACGGGAATCCAGTGTCGACATGATTGTCCTCGCCATGGGCAGCGGTGCCGCGCTGTCGCTGGGCGTCATCATCGGATTCGTCTTCAAGGCGGACCACCAGTGGACACCGGAGGATGACCGCGCCCTGCAGCGGGCGCTGGAGCAGGAACTCGACCCCGAGCTGGCCAAGGACTCCGTGCGGTTCTGGGTGCATGCGCGCAGCTCCGTCTTCGTCATGATCGCCATCGCCAGCCTGTTTCCCGCTTCGCTGATCGCCATTGCCGTGCCGTGGCTGGGGGCCCTGCTGGTGGCCGCCGCACTGGTGGGTGCCGCGTTCCTTTTCGCCCGGGTTACCGCTGACCGCAGCGGCCTTCGCGTTTTCCTCGCCGGCATCCTGCGTGTGGTTGATGTCCCCGCCGCCGCCATTTCAGCAGCGGATCCCGCCGACGTCCGTGCCGCCGACTACGGCGGCTGGGGCTACCGCCATCACGACGGAACCGCAGCCGTCCTGGTCAGCAGCGGCCCCGCCGTCGTCGTCCGGAAGACCGACGGCCACCGGCTCGCCGTAAGCGGCAAAAACCCCGACTCCGCCGCCCTTCTCGCCGAGGTCCTGACCCGTGTGGCGGCGAGGGCGCGCCGCGACGGGCGCCCGCCGGAGAACCGTCCGCCCGCCGAGGGCGGGGCGGAGGCGTAACTGCCGCGTAACTGCGCGGCCCTCAACCGCCGCGGGAATCACACCGAGTACTCTTGGATCTGTTGATTTGACCTGTACCAGCCCGGCCGCGCCCCGGTGCTGACGACTGAACGGAAGCTACCGTGACAACAAACCCTGCCTTTCCGCGGGTCCACATCGCCACCGACCACGCCGGCATGGAGCTGAGCGCCCATCTGGTTAAGCACCTGACGGCGAACGGCTACGAGGTGGTCGATCACGGCCCCAAGGAATACGACGCGCTGGATGACTACCCGTCGTTCTGCATCAATGCGGCGCTCGCAGTGGTGGCTGACCAGGAAGCCGGCGTCCACGCGCTTGGTATCGTGCTGGGCGGATCCGGCAACGGTGAGCAGATCGCCGCCAACAAGGTCAAGGGTGTCCGCGCCGCCCTCGCCTGGAACCACGCCACCGCCACGCTGGCCCGCGAGCACAACGATGCCAACGTCGTGGCCGTCGGCGGGCGCCAGCACAGCGTCGAGGAAGCCACGGCGCTGATCGAAGCCTTCCTGCAGGAACCCTTCAGCAACGATGAGCGGCACGTGCGCCGCATTGGCAAGATCGCCACTTACGAAACCACCGGCGAGATCGTCGAATAGTGCCGGAAGGCCACTCGATCCACCGGCTTGCCCGCCAGTTCGGTGACGTCTTCGCCGGCGAGCGGCTGGCCGTCAGCAGCCCGCAGGGCCGCTTTGCCGCCGGCGCCGCCCTGCTGGACGGGCACAGCATGCTGCACGCGTCCGCGCACGGCAAGCACCTGTTCCTGCACTTCGAGCACGGGCTGGTGCTGCACGTCCACCTGGGGCTCTACGGCGCCTGGGATTTCGGCGGGGACAGCCAGTTCCGCGGCGCCTCCAGCATCGGCGCGCCGCGCAGGGTGGGGGAGCGGGAGGTTGCCGGCAGCACCGGTGATCCTGCTCCAGCCGGGTACGCCGGTCCGCCCGTGCCGGTGGGTGCGGTGCGGGTCAGGCTGGCCAGCGCCCACGGCTGGGCCGACCTCCGTGGCGCCACCACGTGCGCGGCCATCACCGAGGCCGAGGCGGCCGCGGTGCTGGGCAGGCTTGGCCCGGATCCGCTCCACAACTCCGGCAGCAGCAGGGATGGCTTCATCCGGCGCATCCTGACCAAGCGGACCCCGGTGGCCACGCTGCTGATGGACCAGAAGGTGATTGCCGGCGTCGGGAACGTCTACCGGGCCGAGGTGCTGTTCCGCGGCAGGATCGACCCCCTGCTTCCCGGCCGCGCGCTCACTGAGGACGCCGCCGGCCTCCTCTGGGACGACACGGCCGCGGTGATGTCCGACGGCGTCCGCGACGGGCGGATCATTACCACCACCGCCGGTTTCTGGACCCGGAGCGACCAGCTTCCGCCGGGGGAGGAGGCGCACTTTGTCTACCGCCGGCACGGCCAGCCGTGCCGGGTGTGCGGCACCGCGGTTGCCCTGTCCGAACACGCGGCCCGCAAGCTGTACTGGTGCCCGTCCTGCCAGCAGCCCTGACTTTTATGCCCGCGACGGCAGCCAACCAGCAGCCTTAACGAAAAGAGGCCCCTCATCGAGGGGCCTCTTTGGTTCTGGAGGGGACGACGGGAATCGAACCCGCGTAATCAGTTTGGAAGACTGAGGCTTTACCATTAAGCTACGTCCCCGAGGAAAGCGTTCCGGCGCTGGTCTTGTTCCGGCACTGGCCTTGGGGCTTTTCTTCGGCGGCTGTTCAAGCCGGATATAACTAAACCTAATTCATGCCCCCAGTGTCAAATGTGCAAACCCGGCAGGTATGAACGTAGACTGTCCTGTGCATTACGGGGTGTAGCTCAGCTTGGCTAGAGCGCCTGCTTTGGGAGCAGGAAGTCGCAGGTTCAAATCCTGTCACCCCGACTCTGCGGCCCGGGCCCCAGGCCTGGTCACAACAACGCGTTGCAGAGCCCATCCAACAAAACCAGGAGTACTTAGACCGTGAAGAGCGCTGTCGAGAACCTCACCCCCACGCGGGTCAAGCTCAATGTTGAGGTCCCCTTTGAGGAATTGAAGCCCAGCATCGACGAGGCATACAAGACTGTTGCTTCGCAGATCCAGGTTCCTGGCTTCCGTAAGGGCAAGGTTCCCGCCAAGCTGATCGACCAGCGCGTCGGCCGCGGCTACGTCCTGGAGACCGCCATCAACGAGGGCCTCAACGGCTGGTACCAGGCTGCTGTCCAGGAATCCGGTATCCGTCCCCTGAGCCGCCCCGAGGTTGAGATCACCGAGGTTCCGGATCCTTCCGCCACCGAGGGTGAGCTGAAGTTCCAGGCCGAGGTTGACGTCCGCCCCGAGATCGAACTGCCCGACTACTCCGGCATCAAGGTCGAGGTTGCCGCCGCCGAGTCCTCCGACGCCGACGTCGACAAGGCCCTGGACGAACTGCGTGGCCGCTTCGGCACGCTGAAGACCGTTGAGCGCCCCGCCGCTGACGGCGACTTCCTGACCATCGACATCACGGCCAGCATCGACGGCGCCGAGGTGGACTCCGCTTCCGGCCTGTCCTACCAGGTTGGCGCCGGCACCATGCTCGAGGGCATGGACGAGGCCGTGACCGGCCTCAGCGCTGACGAGGACGCCATCTTCGACACCACCCTCGTGGGCGGCGACCACGCCGGCGAAGCCGCGCAGGTCAAGGTTGTGGTCAAGTCCGTCAAGGAGCGCGAGCTGCCCGAGGCGAACGACGACTTCGCCCAGCTGGCTTCCGAGTTCGACACCCTCGCCGAACTGCGCGAGGACCTCGCCAAGCAGGCTGCCAGCTCCAAGGTCGTGGAGCAGGGCGTCGAAGCCCGCGACAAGGTCCTGGACAAGCTCGTTGAGCTGGTTGAGGTTCCGGTTCCGGAATCCGTCGTCGAAGAGCAGCTTGAGCAGCACTTCAAGGCCGAAAACTCCCACGGTGAAGGCGAGCACGACACCGAAGAGCACCGCGCCGAGGTCAAGGCCAACACCGAGCGCGCCTTCCAGAACGAGATCATCCTCGACGCCATCGCTGAGAAGGAAGAAGTGGGCGTCAGCCAGAACGAGCTGATCGACTACATCGTCACCACTGCCAGCCAGTACGGCATGGACCCGAACCAGTTCGCCCAGATCATCGACCAGAGCGGCCAGGTTCCCATGATGGTTTCCGAGGTCCGCCGCCGCAAGGCGCTGGCCGTCGTCCTGGGCCAGGCCGAGGTCACCGACTCCGAGGGCAACAAGGTCGACCTGACCGACTTCGTGCGCCCCGCCGGCGAAGAGGCCCCGGCCGTCGACGCCGAAGAAGTTACCGAAGCTGACGAGGCAGCCGGCGAGACCGTCGCGAACGACGATCCCGCGGCCGTGAAGTTCTAGCAGCTGTGAAGTTCTAGCAGCAGCGTGCAAGCAGTGTGCCAGCCCCCGGGTCCTCGGATCCGGGGGCTGGCGCGTTAACGGCATTGGGCAGCCGCTGCGGGCAATCGTGCGCCGTCAGCGAACAGTGCGATTCCGGCGAACAATTCCACTCCGAAAGCGGTTAGTGTCCAAGTAGTGAAGTTCAGTGATGTCGAACAGTAACGTCACCGTCACCAGCGAGAGGTAAGTACAAATGTCACAGCAAGCAGCGGCCCCCCGCATGGCAACCGTCGATCCTGCAGCCCAGGACAACTACATCTACAACCGCCTGCTGAAAGAGCGCATCATTTGGCTTGGCTCCGAGGTCCGCGACGAGAACGCGAACGCGATCTGCTCGCAGCTGCTGCTGCTGTCCGCCGAGGACCCCAACAAGGACATCTACCTCTACATCAATTCGCCCGGCGGCTCGGTGACGGCCGGCATGGCCATCTACGACACCATGCAGTTCATCCCCAACGACGTCGTGACCGTCGCCACCGGCCTGGCGGCCTCCATGGGACAGTTCCTGCTGTCCTCCGGCACCAAGGGCAAGCGGTACGCCACCCCGAATGCCCGCATCCTGATGCACCAGCCCTCAGGCGGCATCGGCGGAACGGCGTCTGACATCAAGATCCAGGCCGAGCTGATCCTCCACATGAAGAAGGTCATGGCTGAACTGACCGCGGACCAGACCGGCCAGACGGTGGAGACCATCCTCAAGGACAACGACCGCGACAAGTGGTTCACCGCCACCGAAGCGCTGGAATACGGCTTCTTCGATAAGATCTCCGCGCACGCAGGATCTGTCGCCGGCGGCGGCGGAACCCAGAACGCTTCATCCAACGGCCAGAGCTAACCGGCATCAAGACAGAATCCAGGAGCAATGAACATGAACTACAATTTCGGATCGTCTGCCGGTAACCTGCCGACAAGCCGCTACGTGCTGCCGCAGTTCGAGGAGCGGACACCTTACGGCTTCAAGCGCCAGGACCCCTACACCAAGCTCTTTGAGGACCGCATCATCTTCCTCGGGGTGCAGGTGGACGACGCCTCTGCCGACGACATCATGGCGCAGCTGCTGGTGCTGGAGTCCACGGACCCGGACCGCGACATCACCATCTACATCAACTCGCCAGGCGGCTCCTTCACCGCCATGACCGCGATCTACGACACCATGCAGTACATCCGCCCCGAGATCCAGACCGTGTGCCTGGGCCAGGCGGCAAGTGCCGCCGCCGTGCTGCTGGCCGCGGGCACGCCGGGCAAGCGCCTCGCCCTGCCCAACGCCCGTGTCCTGATCCACCAGCCGGCGCTGTCCGGCGGCCAGGGCGGACAGGCGTCCGACCTCGAGATCCAGGCGGCCGAGGTCATGCGCATGCGTACCTGGCTGGAAGAGACCCTGGCCAAGCACTCCGGCCGCACGCCGGAACAGGTCAACAACGACATCGAGCGGGACAAGATCCTCACCGCTGCCGAGGCACAGAGCTACGGCCTGATCGACCAGGTCCTCGATTCCCGCAAGATCAAGCCGCAGGCGCTCGTCAGGTAACGACAGGTACCTGCCGGGTAAACAGCAGTAACGGACGCCGGTGCGGTTGAGATTTTTGAACCGCACCGGCGCCGGGTTTCCACCCCTCGGGCCGAATGTGACCTAGAGTGGATGTAGTCATTGCCGGTTTCCGGCGGTGACTGTCAGCGACCGGTGCAAAGCTGCCCTTGCGGCAAGATTCTAAGGGGTTCACATATGGCTCGGATTGGCGAGAGCGCGGATCTGCTAAAGTGCTCTTTCTGCGGCAAGAGCCAGAAGCAGGTGCGCAAGCTCATTGCCGGGCCCGGCGTCTACATCTGCGACGAGTGTATTGAGCTCTGCAACGAGATCATCGAGGAAGAACTCGCAGAAGTCGCCGACCTGGGCAGCTTCGAACTGCCCAAGCCCCGCGAGATCTTTGACTTCCTGCAGGAATATGTCATCGGCCAGGAACCGGCCAAGCGTTCCCTGGCCGTCGCGGTTTACAACCACTACAAGCGGATCCAGGCCGGCCACTCACCCAAGAGCGGCACGCTCGCCGACGGCGTCCACCATGACGACGTGGAAATCGCCAAATCCAACATTCTCCTGATTGGCCCCACGGGCTGCGGCAAGACCTACCTTGCGCAAACCCTGGCGCGCCGGCTGAACGTCCCGTTTGCCGTTGCCGATGCCACAGCACTGACCGAAGCCGGCTACGTGGGCGAAGACGTGGAGAACATCCTCCTCAAGCTCATCCAGGCCGCCGACTACGACGTCAAGAAGGCCGAACAGGGCATCATCTACATTGACGAGATCGACAAAATCTCGCGCAAGAGCGAAAACCCCTCGATCACCCGCGACGTTTCGGGCGAGGGCGTGCAGCAGGCGCTGCTGAAGATCCTTGAGGGAACCGTTGCCTCGGTTCCCCCGCAGGGCGGCCGCAAGCACCCGCACCAGGAATTCATCCAGATCGACACCACCAACGTCCTCTTCATCGTTGCCGGTGCGTTCGCCGGCCTTGAGGACATCATCGGCTCCCGGTCCGGACGCAAGGGCATCGGTTTCGGTGCACCGCTGAACGAGGTCAAGAACACCGACTCCTACGGCGAAGTGATGCCGGAAGACCTGCTGAAGTTCGGCCTGATTCCGGAGTTCATCGGCCGCCTGCCGGTCATCACCACGGTATCCAACCTTGACCGTCCCGCCCTGATCCAGATCCTGTCCACGCCCAAGAACGCCCTGGTCAAGCAGTACCAAAAGATGTTCCAGCTGGACGGCGTGGAGCTGGTGTTCGACGACGCCGCCCTGGACATGATTGCCGACCAGGCACTGGAGCGGGGCACCGGAGCACGCGGCCTGCGCGCCATCATGGAGGAAGTCCTCCTGCCGGTCATGTTCGACCTGCCCAGCAGGGACGACATCGCCAGCGTGGTCATCACCGCAGACGTGGTGGCCAAGAAGGCACAGCCCACCATGATCACGCACGACGTCGTGGCGAAGCGCCGCAACAAGTCCGCGTAGCGGAAATAAACATCCGCCCGGCTGGAATAAATTCACCCGGCCCGTCGCTGTCCCTTAAGCGTGCCGACCGGGTATTGCCATGCGGCACGCCACACCCCAATGACTTCCTTGAGGAGATTCGCTGTGTCTGAGAACGCCGCCAACAAGGCCGACTTCTGGTTCGACCCCCTTTGCCCGTTCGCCTGGATCACCTCCCGCTGGATCGGTGAAGTGGAAGAGGTCCGCGACATCAAGACGGAATGGCACGTGATGAGCCTGTCCGTGCTGAACGAAGGCCGCGACCTCGACCCCAAGTACCGGGAAGCCATGGACAAGGCGTGGGGGCCGGTGCGGGTCATCATCGCCGCGCAGGAGCAGCACGGCGACCACGTGGTCAAGCCGCTGTATGACGCCATGGGATCGCAGATCCACGACGGCGGCCAGCAGGACTTCTCGATCGTCATCAGCAAGGCCCTGGCCGAGGTCGGCCTCCCCGCCGAGCTGGCAGCCGTCGCCGACTCCGACGAGTACGACCAGCAGCTGCGCGCCAGCCACGAAAAGGGCATCTCGCTGGTGGGCCAGGATGTTGGAACCCCCGTGGTCGCCTTCAACGGCACCGCCTTCTTCGGACCCGTCCTCACCCGCATCCCGCGGGGCGAGGAAGCCGGGAAGATCTGGGACGCAGCGGTGACCCTCGCTGCCTACCCGCACTTCTTCGAGATCAAGCGCAGCCGCACCGAAAGCCCTGCCTTCGACTGAGCCGGCGCCCGCCGTCGGGCCATGTTAGAGCCCCGGCAGAACTACACCAGAGTAGTTCTGCCGGGGCTCTTGCGCATTCGGATCAGGAGGACGAGGATAGTTCTTACCCACTTCGAAAGAAGCGGGACGCAAGAACCAAAGATTCAGTGACATGCTTCCAACGCAGCCTTTGGCAAAGTTAGAAGCAGGCTACCAGTGACAAGGTAGGAAGACCCGAAATTCTAAGGATCTTGCCAGACTGTCAAAGATGTCACCAGACAGCCGAAAAGTCGAAGCCCCACCAACGGCAAAACGCTGATGGGGCTTCCCCTTTGCCCAAAAACATCCGGGCTGCCCGGACTTGGTCCGGGCTTATTTTTCTGTCAGGCCTGCGCCGGCTCCTCGGCCGGGGCCAGCTCCACATCGCTGACCGTGAGCTCGCCCTCGCCCGTGTTGAGCGAGATCTCCTGCGCGTTGGCCGCAGCCTTCAGATCCCCGAGTCCTGCCTGGAGCTGCGCCACAAGCGCCTCCGAGGCCGTGATCGTTGCCGACAGCACCTCGGTGCGCTGCTTGACCTTGGCCTCGGACTTGGCCTTCCGGATGCCGCTGAGCGCAAGGCCAACGGTGCCCAGCATGGCGGTGTCGCCGTCGGCGATCTCCAGCGGAGCGGGCCACGCGGCGCGGTGCACGGAACCGGCCCGCCACCAGCTCCACACCTCTTCGGTGGCGAAGGGCAGGAACGGCGCGAAGAGGCGCAGCAGCGAGTCCAGCGTTGTAGCCAGGGCCGCCAGCACGGAAGCCTGCTCGGTCTCGCCGGCGGCACCGTAGGCGCGGTCCTTGATCAGCTCGACATAATCGTCCGTGAACTGCCAGAAGAACGATTCGCTGATCTGCAGTGCACGGGCGTAGTCGTAGTTGTCGAACGCCTTCGTGGCCTGGGCCACGACGTCGGACAGCTGGGCCAGCAGGGCACGGTCCAGGGGGTTCGTCAGGACGGACAGGTCCGTGGAGACCACCGAGTTCTCCGTGGCGCCCAGGTTCAGGACGAATTTCGAGGCATTCAGAAGCTTGATGGCCAGGCGCCGGCCGATCTTCATCTGCGCGATCTCGTAGGCCGTGTCCGCGCCTAGGCGTGCCGAGGCAGCCCAATACCGGACAGCGTCGGAGCCGTATTCGTTCAGGACATCCGTCGGCACCACCACGTTGCCCTTGGACTTGGACATCTTCTTGCGGTCCGGATCCAGGATCCAGCCGGAGATTGCCGCGTGCTTCCACGGCGCGACGCCCTGCAGGGCGTCGGCGCGGACGACGGAGGAGAACAGCCAGGTCCGGATGATGTCGTGGCCCTGGGGACGCAGGTCGAACGGGAAGACCTTGCCGAACAGGTCCTCGTCCCGGCTCCAGCCGCCCACGATCTGCGGGGTCAGGGATGACGTGGCCCAGGTGTCCAGCACGTCGGCGTCGCCGGTGAAGCCGTTGGGCTGCTCGCGCTGGGATTCGTCGTACCCGGGAGCGGCGTCCGCTGCCGGGTCAACGGGCAGCTGCTCGTCGGACGGCAGGATGGGGGAGTCGTAGTCGGGGTTGCCCTGGGCGTCCAGCGGGTACCAGACGGGGATCGGGACTCCGAAGAACCGCTGGCGGGAAACCAGCCAGTCACCGTTCAGGCCCGCAATCCAGTTCTCGTACCGGGAGCGCATGAAGGACGGGTGGAAATCGATCTCGTGGCCTCGGCCAATCAGGCGTTCGCGGCGGTCCTCGTCGCGGCCGCCGTTGCGGATGTACCACTGGCGGGAGGTGACCACCTCGAGGGGCTTGTCGCCCTTTTCGAAGAAGTTCACCGGGTGGGTGATCTTCTTGGGCTCGCCGTCGAGCAGGTCTGCCTGCGTGAGCAGCTCCACCACGGCCTCCTTGGCGGAGAAGACCGTCTTGCCGGCGATGGCGGCGTAGGCCTCACGGCCGGCCTCTGTGGTGATCCAGTCCGGGGTGTCGGCGAGGATGCGGCCGTCGCGGCCCACGATCGCGCGGGTCGGGAGCTGCAGTTCGCGCCACCAGGTCACGTCGGTCAGGTCACCGAAGGTGCAGACCATGGCGATGCCGGAGCCCTTGTCTGCCTTGGCCAGCGGGTGTGCCTTGACCTCCAGCTCGACGTCGAACAGTGGGGACTTCACAGTCTTGCCGAACAGCGGCTGGTACCGTTCGTCGTCGGGGTTTGCCACCAGCGCGGCGCAGGCCGCCAGCAGTTCCGGACGGGTCGTCTCGATGAAGATCTTCTCGCCGTCGGCCGTGAAGAACGGGTAGCGGTAGTAGGCGCCCGGCACTTCGCGGTCCTCGAGCTCTGCCTGGGCCACGGCGGTGCGGAACGTGACGTCCCACAGCGTGGGGGCCTCGGCCATGTAGGCATCACCGGCAGCCAGGTTGGCGAGGAACGCGCGCTGGGAGACCGCGCGGGACGTGTCATCGATGGTGCGGTAAGTGAGGTTCCAGTCCACGGACAGGCCAAGGGTCTGGAACAGGTTCTCGAAGACCTTTTCGTCCTCGACCGCGAGCTCCTCGCAGAGTTCGATGAAGTTCTGGCGGGAGACGACGTCGAAGTCCCGCTGGTTCTTCGCCGGCTGTGCCGGCGGCTGGTAATCCGGGTTGTACGGGATGGCGGGATCGCAGCGGACACCGTAGTAGTTCTGGACGCGGCGCTCGGTGGGCAGGCCGTTGTCGTCCCAGCCCATGGGGTAAAAGACGTTCTTGCCGGTCATGCGCATGTAGCGGGCCTGCACGTCCGTCTGCGTGAAGGAGAACATGTGGCCCACGTGGAGGGAACCCGAAGCGGTGGGCGGGGGAGTGTCGATCGAGTAGACCTGCTCCCGGGCGGTGTTGGGGTCGAACCGGTAGGTTCCTTCCTCGAGCCAGCGCTGCGTAAGGGCAGCCTCCAGGCCTTCCAGGGCCGGCTTGTCGGGAACGTTGATGGGGGTGGTGGCGGGCGTGTCTGTACCCTGCGTTGATTCAGCCATGGCCCAATTGTTTCATGCCGGACATTTGTTTCCTGCCCATGCTGCCCGCCGGCAGCCGGGAGTAGCATGCCGCCTATGACCAAAGCAGACGCTTCCTTTGCGATCAAACGCATTTATGAGGAACCCGCGGACGACGACGGCTGCCGGGTTTTGGTGGACAGGCTCTGGCCGCGCGGGGTCAGCAAGGACCGGGCCCGCCTGGAGCTGTGGCTGAAGGACATTGCCCCCTCGCCGCCGCTGCGGCAGGAATTCGCCCACATGCAGGAGAGGTTCGAGGACTTCCGGGCCCGGTACGAGGACGAACTGGCCGGCAACCCTGCCGTCGGTCAGCTCCTGGAGTTGGCGGCGAAGCACGGGAAGGTGACGCTGCTGTACGCGGCCCGGGATCCGGAGGTGAACCACGCCAGGGTGCTGCTGGAGTTCCTGGCAGCCCGTTAGGGTGGTGCCATGACTGACGTTTCCGCAAGTTCTGACGTGTCCACCAACAAAGCAGCCCTGGTTACAGGCGCCAGTTCCGGCATTGGCGAGGCCACCGTGCGCGCGCTCCGCGCCGACGGTTGGACCGTCTACGCCGTCGCCCGCCGCCAGGAACGGCTGGATGCGCTGGCCGCCGAGACCGGTGCCGTCGCCCTGGCCGCGGATATCGCCGAGGACGGCGCTGTGGCACGCCTGCTGGCCGAAGTGACGTCCGCCGGCGGGATCGACACGCTGGTCAACATCGCCGGCGGTGCCCGCGGGGCTGACCGCGTGGGCCAGGCCGTGACCGAAGACTGGGAGTGGATGTACCGCGTCAACGTCCTGGGCACCATGAAGGTCACGCGCGCCTTCCTGCCGATGCTGCGGGAGAACGGCGAAGGCACCGTCCTGAACCTCACCTCCACGGCCGGGCTCGATGCGTACGAGGGCGGGGGCGGCTACAACGCCGCCAAGTTCGCCCAGCACGCCCTGACCGGGGCGCTGCGGCTGGAAGAAGCCGAGCACAATGTCCGGGTCATCGAGATCGCGCCCGGCCTGGTCCAGACCGAGGAGTTTGCCCTTAACCGGCTCGGTGATGCCCAGGCGGCCAGCAAGGTGTACCAGGGCGTGGAGAAGCCGCTGACCGCCGAGGATGTGGCCGAGGTGGTGCGTTATGCCGTGAGCGCCCCGCACCACGTCAACCTCGACCAGATCGTGATCCGCCCGGTGGCGCAGGCGTCGACCTTCAAGCTGATCCGCAAGCAGGCCTGATCCGGCGAAGCGCCGGCAGGCTAGCCCCCGGCCGGGATGTGCAGCGTGGCCAGGACGGCCGCGTGGTCCGTCCCGGTGACGCGGTGCACGGCATAGCCCGACGCCGGAATGTGCGGACTGGTGACCAGATGGTCGATGGTGACGCCGGGCAGCGCCTGGCCGTCCATCGGCCAAGTGGGCGTGAACCGCGTCCCGGACGCCATGCCGACATCCACCAGCTTGCGGCTGCCCGGGCCGCCGTCGAGCAGACGGCGGAACTCCGAGTGGTCATAGGTGGCGTTGAAGTCCCCGAGCAGGAGCTGGCTGCCCCTGGCCTCCGCTCCGTTGCGCGCGGCGATCCGGCCCAGCGCCGCCAGGTCGCTGCGCCACTGCCCGACGCGGTCATGTACCGGCGGGAACGCATGCACGTTCGTGACCTCAAGAGTGGCGGCCGTTCCGGGACCGGCTTCGGAGAGTGTCAACCGGAGGGTCGGCATCCGGAAAGGGGTATCGGGAACCAACCCGATGGCTTCGAGGGGATGTTTGGAGTAGGTTGCGCTGCCCGAGGCCTTCTTCCCCGGATTGCTGATCCTGTGGGGCAGGAGCTTCCCCAGTCCCTCCGCAGCCAGCCTGTCCTCCAGCGCCTGTGTGTGCTCCTGGACGGCCAGCAGACCAACACGGTTTTCCCGGACCAACCTGACGATTTCCGCAGCATCGGCCCTGCCGAAGAGGGAGTTGATGCTCATCACCGTCAGCTGCGCCGCACTGCCGGGCCGGGAGGCCGCGGTGCCCGCCCGTCCCGCCTCCGCTTGTCCGGTATCCGATGGTCTGGTGTCCGCCCGGCCGGCGTCCGGCGCCCAGAGCCAGAAAAGCTGCGCGCCCAGGAGCAGGCCGGCAGCCGCCGTCACCACGGGCCGCCGGCCGGGCAGGGCCAGTGCCAGCGCGGCCGGAATCACCAGCCAGGGAGTGAAGGACAGCAGCTGCACCACCGTTGTAGGCCACTCTGCCGGGACGGCGCGGAACACCGAAAGCGCCGCCACCGGCAGCAGGATGCACAGCGCCAAAACCCGCGCCCAAGCAGTCATGGATCGAGTGTAGGCCCACGGTGCTGCGGTTATGGCCGCCGCGGCCACAACAGTTAGACTGGACGCAACAGCTTTGACCCGGCCATCACCGGCGAGCTTCCGGAAGAACACCCGGCCCGCGGTGCGGACACCGTTCGCGGGGGACCAGGCAAGTAGAACCGGACGGGTAAGCCCGTCACAGCAGCAATGAGCGGCCGGCGCCGGTGCAGCCCTTTCCTGGAAAGGTGCGGTTCGGTGCCGGTAAGTGAGGTGGTACCGCGGTGCCGGTGCAGTCGTTCTGACTGCCACGTGCCGTCCTCGCATCCTGAATGATCCACTTGTTCACCAGCTCAACCCAGGATGTCGAGATGACGTATTACCCCAAGGCCTCAGCAGCCCCGTCGGGCTCCTCCGCAGGAGTTTCCGCCTCCGTGAAGTTTCCGGAGATCGAAGAGCGGATCCTCAAGTACTGGGACGAGGACGGCACCTTCCAGGCAAGCATCGACCAGCGCAGCGCCGACCTTCCCGGCGGTGCCCCCGGCAGCAACGAATTCGTCTTCTATGACGGCCCGCCCTTCGCCAACGGCCTGCCGCACTACGGCCACCTGCTGACCGGCTACGCCAAGGACCTGGTGGGCCGCTACCAGACCCAGCGCGGCAAGCGGGTCGAGCGCCGCTTCGGCTGGGACACCCACGGCCTGCCCGCCGAGCTGGAAGCCATGAAGCAGCTGGGCATGACGGACAAGACCCAGATCGAGGCCATGGGCATCGACAAGTTCAACGACGCCTGCCGCGCCTCGGTGATGAAGTACGCCAACGAATGGCAGGCCTACGTCACCCGCCAGGCCCGCTGGGTGGACTTCGACAACGACTACAAGACGCTCAACGTCGAGTACATGGAGTCCGTGCTCTGGGCCTTCAAGCAGCTGCACGAGAAGGGCCTGACCTACAACGGCTACCGCGTGCTGCCGTACTGCTGGAAGGACGAGACTCCGCTGTCCAACCACGAGCTGCGCATGGACGACGACGTCTACAAGAACCGCCAGGACCAGACTGTCACGGTGACCTTCCCGATCAAGGCGGGGGAATCCGTACTCTCCCGGCAGCTGGGCGGCGTCCAGGCGCTCGCCTGGACCACCACGCCCTGGACGCTGCCCACCAACCTGGCGCTCGCCGTCGGGCCTGCCATCAGTTACGCCGTGCTGCCCGCCGGACCGAACGGGATCAAGGCCGCCTCGGCAGAGGCGCCGGTCAGCGGGAGCTTCCTGCTGGCCGAGGACCTGCTGGGCACCTACGCCAAGGACCTGGGGTACGACGATGCAGCGGCTGCGGCCGCCGCCGTAACCTCCACCCACACCGGCGCCGAGCTTGAAGGAATCACCTACGAGCCGCTGTGGCACGACTTCGCAGACACCGAAAAGTACGGCACCGAGAACGCCTGGCGCTTCCTGGTGGCGGACTACGTCACCACCACCGACGGCACCGGCATCGTCCACCAGGCCCCGGCCTACGGTGAGGACGACCAGAAGGTCTGTGAGGAAGCCGGCATCCCCGTGGTCCTCTCAGTGGACGAGGGCGCCAAGTTCCTGCACCTGTTCGCCCACGGCGACCTGCACGACATCGTGGGGCTGCAGGTGTTCGAGGCCAACAAGCCCATCACCCAGGTGCTCCGTGCCCAGGGCCGCCTGGTCCGCCAGGCCAGCTACGAGCACAGCTACCCGCACTGCTGGCGCTGCCGCAACCCGCTGATCTACCGCGCCGTCTCGTCCTGGTACGTGGAGGTCACCAAGTTCCGCGACCGGATGTCCGAGCTGAACCAGGAAATCAACTGGATCCCCGGCAACGTCAAGGACGGCCAGTTCGGCAAGTGGCTCGCCAACGCCCGCGACTGGTCCATCAGCCGCAACAGGTACTGGGGCAGCCCCATCCCGGTGTGGCAGTCCAGCGACCCCGAGTACCCGCGCACCGACGTGTACGGTTCGCTCGCCGAGATCGAGGCCGACTTCGGCCGGCTGCCGCTGAACAAGGACGGGCAGGTTGACCTGCACCGGCCGTTCATCGACGAGCTGACCCGGCCCAACCCGGACGACCCCCGCACGCCCGAAGAGGGCCAGTCCGTCATGCGCCGCGTGGAGGACGTGCTGGACGTCTGGTTCGACTCCGGCTCCATGCCGTACGGCCAAGTGCACTACCCGTTCGAGAACGAGGCCTGGTTCGACACCCACAACCCGGCCGACTTCATCGTGGAGTACATCGGACAGACCCGCGGCTGGTTCTACATGCTGCACATCCTGTCCACGGCGCTGTTTGACCGCCCGGCCTTCCGGAACGTCATCAGCCACGGCATCGTGCTCGGCTCCGACGGGCAGAAGATGTCCAAGAGCCTGCGGAACTACCCGGACGTTTCCGAGGTCCTGGACCGCGACGGTTCCGACGCCATGCGCTGGTTCCTCATGTCCAGCCCGATCCTGCGCGGCGGCAACCTCGTGGTCACCGAACAGGGCATCCGCGACGGCGTCCGCCAGGTGATCCTGCCGCTGTGGAACGTGTACAGCTTCTTCACGCTGTACACCAACGCCGCTGCCGGCGGATCCGGCTACGACGCCCAGCTCCGGTACGACGGCTACACGGACACGCTGGACCAGTACCTGCTGGCCAACACCGGCGACCTCGTCCGCAACATGACCGCCCAGCTGGACACCTACGACATCTCCGGCGCCTGCGATGAGCTCCGCAGCTACCTGGACATGCTCACCAACTGGTACGTCCGCCGCAGCCGGCAGCGCTTCTTCGACGAGAACGCCGACGCCTTCGACGCCCTGTACACCGCCCTGGAGGCCGTGTGCCGCGTGGCCGCCCCGCTGCTGCCGCTGGTGTCCGAGGAGATCTGGCGCGGCCTCACCGGCGGCCGCTCCGTGCACCTGGCCGACTGGCCGGACCCGGAGCTGTTCCCGTCCAACGCCGCCCTGGTGGAGGCCATGGACCGGGTCCAGCAGATCTGCTCCACCGGTTCCTCGCTGCGCAAGGCCGCCAACCTGCGCGTGCGCCTGCCGCTGCAGGAGCTCACCGTCGTCGCACCCGGTGCAGATGCGCTGGAAGGCTTTGCCGCCGTCGTCGCCGACGAACTGAACCTGCGCTCGGTCCGCCTGCTGGACGCCGCAACCGCCTCCCCGGAGGAATTCGGCATCGAACAGAAGCTCGTGGTCAACGCCCGCGCCGCCGGTCCGCGCCTGGGCAAGAACGTGCAGCTGGCCATCAAGGGCTCCAAGTCCGGTGACTGGTCTGTTTCCGACGCCGGCGTGGTCACCGCCGGCGGCCTTGAGCTGGAGCCGCAGGAATACACGCTGGAGACGGTGGTGGCAGAGTCCGACGCCGGTTCGGCCTCCGTTGCGGTGCTTCCGGGCGGCGGCTTCGTGGTCCTGAACACCGAGGTGACCCCGGAACTCGAGGCCGAAGGCCTGGCCCGGGACATGGTCCGGGCCATCCAGCAGGCACGCAAGGATGCCGCGCTCAACGTGAGCGACAGGATCCGGACCACAGTCAGCGCCGCGCAGAACGTCATCGACGCCCTGCTGGCCAACTCCGAGCTGGTCAAGACCGAAACGCTGACGCTGGAACTGGATGCCGTGCCCGCCGACGCCGCGGAACCGCGCATCACCGTCGAAAAAGTGGGGGCCTGAAACATGACCGACGAATTCTCCGTGGAGAGCGTCTACGCCGAGCTGCTGGGCCGGGCGCCGGAAAACAAGATGGAGCCCCGGCTTGCGCCGCTGTTCCGCGCCATGGATGTGCTGGGGGAGCCGAACAAGGCCTTCCCGATCATCCACATCACCGGCACCAACGGCAAGACCTCAACGGCCCGGATGATCGAGGCCGGCCTGCGGGCCCATGGCCTCAGCACCGGGCGCTACACCAGCCCGCATCTGTCCAAGGTGACGGAGCGGATCAGCCTGGACGGCGCGCCCGTGCCCGATGAGACGTTCGTGCGCATCTGGGACGAGATTCGCCCCTACCTGCAGATCGTGGACGACGAGCTCACCGCCGAGGGCCAGCCCCGGCTGACGTACTTCGAGTGCCTGACCATCCTGGCCTTCGCCGTGTTCGCCGACCAGCCGGTCAACGTGGCGATCATGGAGGTGGGGCTCGGCGGCATCACCGACGCCACCAACGTCGGCGACGGCCAGGTGTCTGTGGTGACACCCATCTCCCTCGACCACACCGACCTGCTCGGCGACACTACCGAGGACATCGCCTACGAGAAAGCCGGCATCATCAAGCCCGGCGGCTTCCTCGTCAGCGCGGCCCAGCCGCTGGACGCCGCGCAGGTCCTGCTGGAGAAGGCCAAGGAGGTGCAGGTCCCGTTCCGCTTTGAGGGGGTGGAGTTCGGCGTCGAATCCCGGCAGGTCGCCGTCGGTGGACAGGTGGTGACCGTGCAGGGCATCGCCGGCCGCTACCCGGACCTCATGGTCCCGCTGCACGGCGCCCACCAGGCCGAGAACGCCGCCGTGGCCGTGGCGGCACTGGAAGCGTTCCTGGGCGGCGGCGAGAAGAAGTTGTCCCTGGAGGTCCTGCAGGAGGCCTTCGCCAATGTCTCGTCCCCCGGGCGCCTCGAGGTGGTGCGGACGGCACCGACGATCATCGTGGACGCCGCGCACAACCCGGACGGCATCCGTGCCTCCGCCGAGGCGATCCAGGAGGCCTTCAGCTTCAGCAAACTGGTGACCGTGGTGGGCGTGCTCAAGGAAAAGGACGCCGAGGAAATCCTGCGCCAGCTCAAGGAGTCGCTGGGGGACCTCGCGGAGGAATTCTGCTTCACCCAGTCCAACTCCCCGCGGGCCGTGCCGGCAGCGGAACTGGCGGAGCTCGCCGTCGACCTCGGCTTTGGCGAGGAAAACGTGCACATCGCCGAGAAGCTGGACGATGCGCTGGAGTGGGCCGTGGAGCGCGCCGAAGCCAACGACGACCTCGCCGGCGGCGTGCTGGTGACCGGTTCCATCACGCTGGTGGCGGACGCCCGCATCCTGCTTGGCAAGGCGGCCACCTGATGGCCCGGCTTACCAAGGCCCAGCGCGAATGGCGCCCGGGCATGCCCAAGAAGCGGCGCTCCACCAAGGTCATGTTCGCCTCGACGGTGCTGCTGCTGGAAGCGTTCGTGGTTTTCTTCGCAACGCTTGCCGTGTTCGGCCTGCGGCGCGCGGAGATCCCCCCGGCGCTGATCCTCTCCGTGGGCATCGGGCTGAGCGTTGTCCTGATCCTGGCCTGCGCCGTGCTGTCCAAGCCGTGGGGCGTGGCGCTGGGCTGGATCCTGCAGCTGGTGCTCATCCTCCTTGGTTTCGTGGAGCCCATGATGTTCCTGGTCGGGGCACTCTTCGCCCTGTCCTGGTGGTACGGCATCCGGACCGGCATTCGGATCGACCGCGAATCAGCCCAGCGGGAGCGCGAGCAGGCTGAATGGGAGGCCGCGCACCCGGCGTCAGCCGGAAATGAAGGCGCCGGTAACGAAGGCGCTGGCACTGAAGGCACTGGCCAGACCCCGTAGACTTACCGGTAAACCCGCAACCAACCTCATTGGAGCAACTGTGAGCATTGAGCGCACCCTTGTCCTGATCAAGCCGGACGGCGTCACCCGCAACCTGACCGGCGAAATCCTCAAGAGGATCGAAGCCAAGGGCTACACCCTGGCTGAACTCAAGAAGACCAACGCCAGCCGTGAACTGCTCGAGCAGCACTACGAGGAGCACGTAGGCAAGTCCTTCTATGAGCCCCTCGTGGAGTTCATGCTGAGCGGCCCCGTGGTCGCGGCGATCTTCGAAGGCCACCGCGTCATCGAGGGCTTCCGCTCGCTGGCCGGCACCACCGACCCCACGACGGCGGCCCCCGGCACCATCCGCGGCGACTTCGGCCGCGACTGGGGCCTGAAGGTCCAGCAGAACCTCGTCCACGGCTCCGACTCCGTGGACTCGGCCGAGCGCGAGATCAAGATCTGGTTCCAGGCTTAATCTCTCCGCCCGGTTAAGCGCGAACGTACAGTTGTGGCCCCTGACTCCGAAGAGTCAGGGGC